>JBFXBG010000072.1:0-19045 GCA_050183505.1 Gemmatimonadales bacterium
TCATTGTGGAAGTCGAGCGGCTGGAAGAACTCGGCCGGGTCGCCGGTGTGGATGAACACCGGGATCCGGAGCCGGGCGGCCGTCTCCCAAACCGCGTCGAGTTCCGGATCGTCGAGATGGAGCCGAGTGCCGTCCACTTTGCGGTTGTAGAGGCCGAAGCTCTTCATGATCTCCCCGACCCCGCGGGCGCCGGCCTCCACGTCGGCCTCCAGCTGGGCGGCGAGCCTTGCCCCCGATCCCGGGCCGACCTGGTTGAGGTCCAGGGTGGTGAACATCACGAAGCGGTCGGGGTTGTGCGACGCCGCGATCGCCCGCAGTTCACGCCGCAGCTCATCGCCCCCGGTGCCGTTGGCGTTGACCATCAGCAGCAATCCGATCGAGTCGAGCTGCGCCGCCACCCGGTCGACCACCGCCACGCTGTTGAGCCGTGGTGGATGCCCGTGCAGGTCCACCGCCGGGAACTTCGGCCTCGGGACCGGGTGCTCCGGCACCACCAGCGTCGACCGCGGCCGGTATTCCAGGATCGTCGGCGGGGGGAACTCGGGCCGGCGGTTCTGGGCCAGGGCCGTTCCCGGAGCGAGCCCCCAGAGAATGCAGGCCAGGGCGGCTCCCTGGAGCGCCCTCATCCTGGCTGTCCCGGCGGGTTCGGTGAACAACTCGACTGGCGACGGTCGTCAAGCCGTTGCGGGGGGGAACATCTGCACGCATCCTCCGTAGTCCTTGAGAGATAACCGGTCCTGGATGCCATAGACGAGGGCCTCCGCATTCTGGTTTCCGCCATGGCCGCTGCTGCGGCCGCCGGCTCGACCTGCTGAAAGGATGGGAACCGGGAATGCCTGTGGGGGGATGGGTCCTTCTGCCGGCCGCGTTCTTCGCCGGCTTCATCGAAGCCACGGTGGGAGGAGGAGGGCTGATTCAGGTAACGGCCCTCATGCTCGTGCTGGGCGATGCGACCGTGCCGACCCTGCTGGGCACCGCGAAACTCGCCTCGGTGCCGGGAACGGCCGCGTCCGTGTTCATCTACACGCGGCGGCTGGAACTGCCCCGGAAGATCGTCTTCGCCGGATGTCTGGCGTCGCTGGGAGCCGCGATACTCGGCGCGGCAACGGCAAGCCACATACCGCGACATCTCTTCGATGTCGTGGTGATACTGATCGTCCTGGCGCTGGCCGCAAGCGTGGTCGGTCGTTCCTCGTACGGGGAGTGGCCGCCGGGCACAGCGGCGAGCGTCCGCGGCGGCATTGCCAGTGCGGGGGCGCTCGGCTTCTATGATGCCGCGATCGGCCCCGGCTCCGGGGTGTTCATGATCGGCGCCCTCGTGCAGTTCGGCCGCATGAACCTGTTGCTGGCGACGGCGGTGGCCAAGTGGTTCATCCTGACCGCGGCGACGACGGCCCTCCTGATCTTTCTGTGGACCAGCCCCGTCCTGGTCGGTATCGCCCTCGGGATGGCATCGTTCAATATCCTCGGCAGCGTCATCGGAGCCCGCATGGCGGTGGCCCGGGGGAATCCCTGGCTCCGCCGGCTGCTCCTGCTGGTTCTCGCCGGTCTCCTGGCCCGGCTCGCATGGCGGGCGGTGTCGTAGGACGGTAGCGAGAGGAACGGGACAGTCGTCGATGGTGGCGCCAGGCCACCGCCGAGGGGATGTCGTTCTTCGAGATCCGGGCCCGCCGGATCTCGCGCGAGTGGACCATCGTCGACGGCGTGTCCCTCCTGTCGCAACTCGGCTTCCGGATCGAACCACCGTAAGGCCGCGCCGCCTCACTCCTCTCTCAACGCCACCATCGGGTCCACCCGCGCCGCCCGCCTCGCCGGCAGATAGCTCGCCAGGAAGGCGACGACGAGCAGCGCGCCGGCGCCACCCGCCAGGGTGACGGGGTCGTAGGGTGATACCCCGTAGAGCAGCGACGCCAGCGCCCGGCCGGCGACCAGTGCCCCCACCGCACCGATCAGCGCGCCAATGATCGCGACCCGCAGCCCCCGACCCACGATGAGCTTCATCAGATCGGCGCCTTTCGCGCCCAGCGCCAGCCGGACACCCATTTCCTGGGTACGCTGAGACATCACATAACTCAGCACACCGTACAGGCCGACGGCGGCCAGCAGCAGTGCGAGTTCAGCGAACAGGGAGAAGAGCGACGCGCCGGTCCGCCAGGGCCGCATCTGGTCGGCGTACAGTTCCGGCATCGGCTCGATGGCGGGATAGGGCAGGTCGGGTGCGGTGGCCTGGATGGTCCGGCGGATCTCTCCCAGACGCTGCTCTGCCCGGCCCTGGGTACGGATCGTCAGGGATGTCACCGGACTTCCGAAGACCTGATCGGCTTGAGCCAGGGGCAGGAAGACCTGGCTGGCCGGTACGGTCAGCCGATCCTGCCGGCCGTCCTCCACCACGCCGACGATCTCCCGGCAGGCCCCGTCGGGTTCTCCCACCCGCAGGCACTTGCCGACCGGGTTCTGATCCGCCCAGATCACCCGGGCCAGGCTCCGGCTCACCACGGCGACCGGCGCTCCCCCGGCGGCATCCGTCTCGGCAAACGCACGGCCCTGGAGAACCCGGGTCCCCAGCGTACGGAAATAGTCCGGTGTGACGGCGTAGGTGTACGGTCCGTCCATGTCGGGCAACGAGTCGAGCCCGGGAGCGAAGACCCCCTGGCCGAAACTGATCCGGAACGGCACCCCGATCGACAGGCTGGCGCTCTCGACCCCGGGAATGGCCGCGACCCGTTCCCGGATACGCTGGTAGTCGGCGTTGATGGCTTCCGGACTCGGCCGGATGGGAGCGAGGTTGACCGACGCGACGATTACCTGCTCCGGGTCGAATCCGAGCCGCAGGCTCTGTACCTGGCGCAGGCTGCGGATGAAGAGTCCCGCGCCGGTGAGAAGCACCAGCGTGAGTGCCACCTGACCCACCAGCAGTCCGGTCCGCACCAGCGATCCCTGGATCGTATCTTCCCGGGTCCTTGCCTTGAGCGCCGAGGTCAGATCCGGAATACGGGCGTAGAAGGCGGGCACCAGGCCGGCCATGAAGGTGGTGAGCGCCGCGGCGAGCGAGGTGAACATCAACACCCGCGCGTCCACCCCACCGGTCGTCGTGGCCTGCGGAAGCAGGGCCGCCCGGAGCACCGGGCCGGCCCAGAGTGTCGCGAGCAGCGCGGCCACGCCTCCCAGGAATGCCAGCAGCGCGCTCTCCACGTACAGCTGCCGCACCAGCCGCCCCCGGGTCGAGCCCAGGGCGGAGCGGAGCGCCATCTCTCTTCTCCGCTGGGTGGCGAGGGCCAGCAGCAGGTTCGCCACGTTGACACAGGCGATGAGCAGCACGATGGCGCAGGCGGCCGCGAGCCACCCGGCCAGGTCGGCGCCACGCTGCGCATCCCGGCCCAGGGTCTGGTTGAGGCCAGCCACCGCCACGGTGGTCAGGGAATCGTTCCGCTGGACCGGATGCCGGCGGAAGCGCACGGTCGCTTCGCTCCCCGCCTGTCCGGGAGTAACCCCGGGGGCCAGCCGGGCGATGGGCTGCAGCCAGGAGCAGTTCTCGCAGGTGAGAGCGCCGTCGAACACGATTTCTGCCGCTGCGGCGCTCATCGGGAGCCAGATGTCGGGCCGCTGGAGATCAACCCCGGCGAACCCCGGCGGCGCAACCCCGATCACGACATAGATGCTCCTCCCCACCCGCAGCGTGCGGCCCAGGATCTCCGGCGTGCCCGCGAGCTGCCGCTTCCAGAACTCGTCACTCACCACCGCCACGTTGGCCGCACCACCGGGCAGGTCTTCTTGTTCGGTGAAGAACCGTCCCCGGGCCGGCTGCACGCCGAGCAGCGGGAAGAACCCGGCGGTGACCAGCTCCACCTGTACCTGCCGGGCGGCCTCACCCTGCCCCAGACTCATGGCCCTGGGACCGAAGTAGGCGGCCACCGCGGAGAAACTGCGAGCGTTCTCCCGGAGGTCGGTGATCCGGGGGTAGTTCCGCAGCGTCCCCGGTGTGGACTGGAGCCGTACGACCCGATCCGGCTCCACCACGTGGGGAGGAGGCCGGAAGAAGATCGCATCCACCACCCCGAACATGGCCGCGTTGGCGCCGATTCCAAGACCGAGGGTGAGGATCGCCGCGAGCGAGAGCACCGGCGATTTCCGGAGGGAGCGCCACGCGTACCGCGCGTCCTGGATGATCGTATCAAATGCCATCGCCGCGCGCTGGGAAGCGCGCCGGCTCAAGGGGTGAAGCGGCATGAAGGGACCTCTCGACGTTCCGTTTGTGAACGCGCCCGCGCAAAAGGGACTGTTCATCCGACACCGCGCCGAGGTACGCGGTTGCGTGCGCTTGACTTCAAGTGCGCTTGAAGTGCTAGCTTGGCTTCGGTTCTCCACCGGGATGAGGCCCCTGCATGGCTGATACGACGCTGACCATCTCCCAGCTGGCCCGGGCCACCGGGGTTCCGGCCCATACCCTCCGTTACTACGAATGCGCCGGACTCCTCCCGATGGTGGAACGGGACCGGTCCAGCCGGCACCGTCGCTACAAGGAACTCCATATCCGGTGGATCGGGTTTCTGCGGCGCCTGCGCAGTGCGGAGATGCCGATCCGGGAGCTCCGGGCGTATGCCCGGCTGGTTGCCCGGGGCGAAGGCTCCTGGCCGGATCGCCGCCTCATGCTGGCCCGGCACCGGGAGCGCGTGCTCGAGAGACTGGCGGAATTGCAGGAGCATCTCGCAGTTCTGGACCAGAAGCTGTTGCTGGGATGCGACCCCCGACGTGAAGCTGCGCGAGCCGTACAACACGATACCAGGCGGGCCGGCCAGGCCGGCCGCAAGCCTCGGAGACTCGTCCATGCGAAATGACGGATTGGTGAGGATTCTGTTTCTCGCGCTATGGGGCGCGACGGTTCCGGCCGCAACGGTCGCGGGGCAGGGTAGGCAGGCCTCACCGGCGCCAGCCGGGCTTCTCTTCGGCTACCTCCCGCACACCGGGGAGGAGGCCCGGTTTCACGAGGGCTACCGGCGCCACCTGCTGTGGCACAAGGAGAAGCGTGACTCGCTGAACTGGTATGGCTGGCAGGTGCTCATGGGCGAGCGGCCCGGCGTGTTCGTCGACGGGACCTTTGGACGGCCCTTCCTGGCATTCGACCGCCGGGTCGATCCCGCCGGCGACGCCGCCGACTTCGCCGCCACCGCGGGGCCCTTCGCGGCTCCCCAATTCCGCACCGCGCTGGTTCTCCTGCCGGAACTGGGCACCGGGATTCCGCTCGAAACCGGCCTTCCAACGCCGTTTCTGGAGGTCGTCTCCTACCGGGTGCGTCCCGGCACCGAACCGGCCTTCGAGAATCTGGTGCGTTCGTTGAAGTCCTCCGTCGATTCGGGTGCTCCCCCGATCACCTGGTACCGGGTGGTGAGCGGTTCCGATCTCACGACCTACCTCATGCTGATCCACCGCCGGGCGCTCGCTGAGTGGGATGCCCCGCTTTACGATCTGTCCAGCCAGGCGGCCCGCCTCCCGGAGGGCCGCCGGAAGGACGCTCTCTCGGTGCTTTCCAACGCCGTGGTTCGAGCCGGCAGCGAAACCTGGCGCTATCTGCCGGTGGCGAGCCTCGTTCCGAACCGGTGACGCCGGCCGTGATTTGACGTCCGGTTCTCGGTGGCAGCGCCCCACCTCCGATCACTATCATGCCCGTCGTTCATCAGGGCATCGCTTTTCACCGATCGGAGCCGCGCATGCCAGCGTCGCAGATTACGCCCCGGGCCCGGAATCACCGGCTCATTGACCCCGCGATCCTCTACTTCGGCACGCCGGTCGTGCTGGTCAGCAGCCTCAATCCTGACGGCTCGAGCAACCTGGCACCTATGTCGTCGGCCTGGTGGCTGGGGCGGAGCTGCATGCTGGGCTTCGGCGGAGGGTCCCAGACGCCACAGAACATCCAGCGCACCGGCGAATGCGTGCTGAACCTGCCGTCGGTGGAGGAAGTGGCCGCCGTGAACCGCCTGGCGAAGACCACCGGATCCGATCCGGTACCGCCGTACAAGCTGGCCATGGGCTATCGCCACGAGGGAGACAAGTTCGCCGCCGCCGGACTCACCCCGCTCGGGTCCGACTGCGTGGCGCCGCCCCGGGTGGCCCAATGCCCGGTGCAGCTCGAGGCCGTGCTGGAAGCGGTGCATCCCCTGGCGGTGCGGGATCCGGAGCGGCGTGGGCGCCTGGTCGCGCTGGAGGTGCGGATCGTCCGGGTGCATGTGGACGAGCCGGTCCGGATGCCGGGCCACGCCGACCGGATCGATCCGGACCGGTGGCGCCCGCTCATCATGAGCTTTCAGCGGTTCTACGGTCTGGGGCACGAAGTTCACCCATCCCGCCTGGCCGAAATCCCGGAGGCGGCCTATCGGCCGCGGCCGCAGGCGCGGGCCACGGCCTGAGGGGACCCGGGGCCGGGCCGGCTCCCTGTGCGGGCGGTGGCCTTGCGGGCGTCATGTCGGGGTGGATAATGTCACGTCATCTCCCCCCGTGCAGGAGGGCTCCCATGCAGTTACCCGAACCCGAACGCCGCCGGCCACCCGCGCGGGCGCAGATCGGTGGATTCCGTCTGGTCGAAGGAGTCCACTCCCGGGGAAGCGATCTTCCCTGGCACTTCCATGACGGGCCGACCATCTGCTTCGTGCTGCAGGGCGGGTTTCTCGAGGGATTCCACGGTCTGTCCCTCACCTGCGAGCCGGCCATGGTCAAGTTCACTCCGGCGGGGGAGCCGCACTACAACCGGTTCGACTGGTCGGATACCCGCGGTCTTCTGATCGAGCTGGAGCAGGGCCGCGCTTCGGAGCTCCTGCCGCTGGCGCCGATTCTGGATGAGCGGGTCCACTTCCAGGGCGGGAGTTCCGCGGCCCTGGCCTATCGCGTCTACCGGGAACTGCGCCACGCCGACACGGCCGCGCCGCTGGCCATGGAAGGGCTCCTCCTCGAGCTGATCGCCGATGCCAATCGGGCGCGCTCGCCGATCGGCCGGAAGGAAGTGCCCCGTTTTCTGCTCCGCGCCCGCGCGATGCTGCACGATCACGTCGTCGAGGGGATCGCCCTGAGTGACCTGGCACGGGCGGTGGATGCCAATCCGGTGACGTTGTCACGCGGTTTCCGGCGGGCCTTCGGGTGTTCCGTCGGAGAGTATCTGCGCCGGCTGCGGCTCGACCGCGCCACCGCGATGCTGGCCGCGACCGACATGCCGCTGGCCCGGATCGCCGCGGATGCCGGATTCACCGACCAGAGTCATTTCTCCAATCAGTTCCGCCGCCGTACCGGCCTGTCTCCTTCCCGTTACCGTCAGGCGATTCGACAGTAGACCCTGACCGGCCCGTACAAACCGGTTCTATCCGTCCAAGACCATCGCACGCCTTCTCCCCATTCTCCATGGGGAGGAGGTGTAACATGCCGTTACACAGGATTTTATGGGCCGCTGCGGGACTCGCCCTCTTTTCCGGGGCCTGCAGCGGGGGGGACAGTGGTTCCCCCGGGCCCGGGCCGTCGAGTCAGCAGGTAGCGAAAGCCGCCCAGAGCGGGGACGCCCAGACCGGCACGGTGGGTCAGCCGCTGGCTCAGCCGCTCCGGGTACAGGTGACCCGGGACGGGTCCCCGGAAGCGGGGGTTACCGTCAACTGGAGCACCACCGGGGTCAACGCGACTCTGAATCCGGCGAGCGGGACCACGGCCGCGGACGGAACCGCAAGCACCCAGTGGACCCTGGGCCAGGGCGCCGGGCCGCAGACGGCCCAGGCCTCCGTGCCGGGCGCCGGCGGCTCGCCGGTCGGGTTCTCGGCCACGGCACAGCCGGGTCCGGCGGCGGCGCTGACCAAGTCGTCCGGCGACAACCAGACCGGCGTCTCCGGTTCTCCCCTGCCGCAGTCGATCGTGGCCCGGGTGGCCGATCAGTTCGGCAATCCGGTGACGGGGACGACCGTGCAGTGGACCGTCACCGGTGGGGGCGGGTCGGTGAATCCCGTTTCCGGCGGGAGCAACCAGCAGGGCCTGGTCTCGACCACCTGGACCCTCGGCGCGGTGGACGGCCCCAACGCGCTCCAGGCAGCCGCCACCGGACTCTCGGGCTCGCCCCTCACCTTCAACGCCACCGGGGTCACCCCGCCGCCGCCGCCGTCGGCCATCACCATTCAGGTGGACAACAACTTCTTCTCGCCGCAGGTCGACACGGTGGCGGCCGGCGGCACGGTGACCTGGAACTGGGTCGGCCAGATGCACAACGTGACGTCGGTGCTGAGTCCGGCCTTCGCGTCGAGCACGACGCAGAGCGCCCCCTTCACCTACGGACCGATCACGTTCATGAACGCCGGCACCTACGAGTACATCTGCACCATTCACGGCAGCATCGTGGGTCAGCAGACGTTCGGGATGCGCGGCACCATCGTGGTACAGTAGTGAAACGCGGTTCGCTGCTCACCGCGCTGGCGCTCAGCGGCGCCCTGACCGTTCCGTTGTCGGCGCAGGGCGACTGTTTCCCGCCGGACGGTTCCAACGAGGCCCACGCGTTCGCCATTCTCTCGGTGCCGCTCGCCTTCACCGCCGCGGGGGCGCCGGCGTACCCCGGGCGCTGGGCGGTCGAGGCCGGCCTGGAGGCGAGCTATCTCTCGCGGGTGGACGATGCGACCGCGACCCCCACCATCTGCCGGCCGGGAAAGGGACCCGAGAACGTCAACATCCTGCCCGGATTCCTGCGGCCGCGGGTCAGCCTCGGTCTGCCGGGCCGGTTCGTGCTCGAAGCCGCCTGGGTGCCGCCCATCCGGGTAAACGGAGCCCGGCCCAACCTGGTGGGGCTGGCGCTTACCCGGATCATGCCCGTCGGCACCGTGCGGCTTGCCCTCCGGGCGGAAGCCACCCTGGGGGTGATTCACGCGCCGGTCACCTGCGATGAAGACGCGCTACGGGACCCGACCAGCGAATGCTTCAACGGCACCGTGTCCGACGACAGCTACCGGCCCAATATCCTCGGGCTGGAACTTCTGGCCGCCCGGGCAGTTTCAGAGGGAGGACTAATGCTCTACGGCGGGGTGGGTTACAGCCACCTGGCGCCGCGTTTCAGGGTAAACTTCATCAATCAGTTCGATGAGACCGACCGCCGCCGGGTCGAGGTGGATCTGGACCGGCTCACGCTCACGGCCGGGGCAACCCTGCGGGCGGGAAACCGGGTCGGGATCACCGCCGAGGTTCACACCGCGCCGGTGGACGCCGTCACCGGAAGGGTGGTCGTCCGGACAGCCTTGAGAAAGTGATCATGCGCCGTACGGTTCTCACATTGCTGCTCTGCGGGGCCGCTTCAGGAGCCCCGCTCGCCGCGCAGGGGAAGCCCCTCGTTCCCTCACGCGTCGCCGAAGGCACGCTCAGCTTCGACGCGCGTGCCACCGCGGGTGACTTCACCGGGACCACCAGTACGGTCACCGGCGGGATGACCGGCGGTGCCACCCTGGCCGAGGTCCGGGGCTGCGTCCAGGCGCCGGTGAACACGCTGGTCACGGGGAACGGCCGCAGGGACCGGGATCTCAACAAATCGATGGAGACCGACACGTTCCCCACCATGCGGTTCGCTCTGAACCGGGTCGCTCCGACGAGCGCGACGGGAGACTCGATGACCGCCGACCTCATCGGCGACCTCACGCTCCACGGCGTGACCCTGCCGGACACCCTGCCGGCCACCCTGCTGTTCCGGGGAGATTCCGTCCGGGTCCACGCCGACTTCCCGGTGAACGTGAAGGACTATGGCGTCCGGGGGCTCTCCAAGCTGCTCGGCCTGCTCAAGATGGACGAGCACATCGTGGTGCATGTGGATGTGGTGTTTGTGCCGGGGGCGGGGGGATGTGAAGGTGAGGAGTAAGAAGTGAGAAGTAAGAAGTAAGAAGTAAGAAGTACAAAGTGAGACGGGGATCATCCATGCTCCGAGAGGGACGGACGGAGCTGGGCCTTCTCCCTTCTCACTTCTCACTTCTCACATTCTCCTCCGCCCACTCGCCCACCGCCCGCTCCAGGGCTTCGCGGCGATCGGCCAGTTCCTTGTTCAGCCGGCCCGCTTCACGCGCGCCTTCCGCGGTTCCGTCATAGAGGCCCGGATCGGCCAGGGCCCGTTCCAGTTCCGCCACCTCCCGTTCCAGCCGGTGGACCGCGGCCTCCGCTTCCTCGATCCGTCGTTTCGCCGCCCGGCGCTCATTCTCCTGCTCCCGGCGGCTGGCGGCGGTGCGCTTCTGCTCCCGGCGCGCGTCTTCCTGCTCGGCGCTGACGCGTTCCAGCCGGGCCTTCTCCCGCGCGGCGGCGCGCTCGCTCGCGTGACTCTCCCATTCCACGAACGTCCCGGGATAGTCTTCCAGCCGGTCCCCGTCGAAGGCCCAGACGCGGGTGGCCAGTTCCCGCAGGAAGGCACGGTCGTGGCTCACCAGCAGCACCGTTCCCTCGTATTCGAGCAGGGCATCCTCCAGCACCTCGAGCGACTCGACGTCGAGGTGGTTGGTCGGTTCGTCGAGCACCAGCAGGTTCGCCTTGCTCAGCGTGAGCAGCGCCAGGGCCAGGCGGGCGCGCTCCCCGCCTGAAAGCGTGCTCGTATTCTTCTGGACCTCTTCGCCGGAGAAACCGAACGCGCCGAGGTGGCCGTGGACCGCGCCCCGGCTCCAGTAGGGCCGCCGATCGGCGATGGCATCGTAGACCGTTCCCTCGATCGGTACCTGGGCCAGGTCCTGCCGGAACCATTCGGCCGTCACTCCCGAGCCGAGCCGGGCCTCCCCGGCGTCGGGCGCGCGGGCGCCGAGCAGGGTGGAGATCAGGGTGGATTTGCCGGCGCCGTTGGGGCCAACCAGGGCGACCGCCTCTCCCCGCCGCGCCACGGCCGAGAAGTTCCGCACCAGATGCCGGTCCCCGAACGCGATGCCCAGCCGGTCCGCCACGATCACCTGGTCGCCGCCCCGGTCGGCCGCCTCCAGCCGGAGCACCATCGTGTCGTCCTCCCCGGGTGGAGCGGAGAGGCGCGGCAGCCGGGCCAGCCGGGCGCGGCGGCCTTTGGCCTGGGCGCTGTTGCCGCCGGCGATGTTGCGGCGGATGTAGTCCTCTTCCTTCTCGATGAACTTCCGCTGCTGCGCCGACTGCCGCGCCAGAGTCAGCTCCCGCTCGGCGCGCTGGGTCACGAAGGAGGAATAGCCGCCCCGGTAGGCGGTCGCGGTGCCCTGGGCCACATGCAGCACATGGTCGACCGCATCATCCAGGAAGGCACGATCATGGCTGATCACGATCACCGTCTCGCCGAACTCGCCCAGGTAACGGGTGAGCCATTCGATGGTGTCGAGATCGAGGTGATTGGTCGGCTCGTCCAGCAGGACCAGGTCGGCCGGCGCCGCCAGCTGGGCGGCGAGCCCGATCCGTCCGCGTTCCCCGCCGGACAATCCGCTCAACTCCCGGGTCTTTGCCTCCCCGGCGTCGAAGCCGAGCCCCTGCAGCACCGCGTCGATCCGGGCGTGGAACTCGTAGCCGCCCGCATGCTGGAAGCGCTCCTGGTCCCGGCCATAGCGATCGAGGTCCGCCTGGGTCACCCGGTCCCCCAGCTCCGTCAGGCGTTCGGTCTGCCGCAACAGGACGCGCTCCAGCTCGAGAAGCTCGTGATACCCGGCGGCGGCCGCATCCCACACCGTGACCGCGTCGCCGAAGTCCCGGTACTGGTCCAGCAGGGCGACCCGGAGCCCGGGCTGGCGGAACACCGTGCCCCGGGTCGGCGCCAGCGACCCCGCGATGAGCCGGAAGATGGTCGTCTTGCCGGCCCCGTTCCGGCCGACCACACCCCACCGCTCCCCGGCTTCGACCGTCAGGTCCACGCCGCGGAGCAGGGTGGTCGCGCCAAAGTCGACCTGGACATCGGAAAGGGAGAGAACGGGCAAGAAGACAGGGAGAAGTGAGAAGGGAACAGAGCGAAGAAGAAAGGTAACGGGGCGGCCGTTGGCCGGGTGAAAAGGTGAGCAAGTGAGGGCAGGTGGGGAGAGGACGGCCGGGGCGGCCGGGCGGCCGTTGGCCGGGTGAAAAGGTGAGCAAGTGAGGGCAGGTGGGGAGAGGACGGGCGGGACGGGCGGGGCGGCCACCTCAGTCCTCAGTCCTCAGTCCTCGTTTCCCCCTCGCTTCAGCGAGAAGACTGGCCGAGCCTCGGCTTCAGCCGAGGGCGCGGGCGGCCGTTGGCCGGGTGAACAGGAGAGCAAGTGAGGGCAGGTGGGGAGAGGACGGCCAGGGCGGCCGTTGGCCGGGTGAAAAGGTGAGCAAGTGAGGGCAGGTGGGGAGAGGATGGCCAAGACGGCCGGGGCGGCCAAGACGGCCACCTCAGTCCTCAGTCCTCAGTCCTCCTTTCCCCTCGCTTCAGCGAGAAGACTGGCCGAGCCTCGGCTTCAGCCGAGGGCTCGGGCCAAGGCGGCCGGGACGGCCAAGACGGCCACCTCAGTCCTCAGTCCTCAGTCCTCAGTCCTCGTTTCCCCCTCGGCTTCAGCCGAGGGCTCTGGCCCGGCTTGACAGCCAGGGCCCGATTCCCCATGCTTCCACTAACCTGGTAAGTGGAGAGATCCCGTGGCGCGTGATCCGATGGACCTGCTGCAGGGGACGGTCGACGTCCTCGTTCTCCGGACCCTCACGGCGGGTCCGATGCACGGTTACGCCATTTCCCGCGGCATCCGGGAACGGACCGACGGGATTCTCGATCTGGAGGACGCGGCCCTGTACAAGGCGCTGCACCGGTTGGAACGCGCCGGAAGCGTGCGGGCCGAGTGGGGTCTCTCCGAGAACAACCGCCGGGCCCGGTATTACCGGCTCACGCAGCCGGGCCGGAAGCAGCTGCGGGAGGAGGAATCGGCCTGGCGCCGCTATGCCGAGGCCGTCCTCAAGGTACTGGAGCCGGCATGATCCGGAGGCTGTTCAACTTCCCCCGGCGCTCGGCCCGCCGCATCGCCGATGACGTGGACGATGAGCTGCGTTTCCATCTCGACATGCGCCGGGAGGATCTGGTCGCGCGGGGCCTGACGCCGGCCGATGCCGAAGCCCGGGCCCGGCATGAATTCGGAGACCTCGAGGACGCCAGGCGCTATCTCAACACCGTGGACCGCGGCACCGAAGCCAGCCGCCGGCGGAGGGACTATATGGGCGATCTCAAGGACGACGTGATCTACGCCCTGCGGCAGTTGAGACGGGCGCCGGCGTTCACTCTGGCCGCGGTGCTGACGCTCGCGCTGGGCATCGGTGCAACGACCACCATCTTCTCCGTCGTCAACGGCGTGTTGCTCCGGCCGCTGCCGTTCCACCAGCCGGAGGAACTCGTCCGGGTGTGGTCGGCCAACCCGGAAACCGGGAACCTGCACGCCCCGGTCTCGGCGGTGGACCTGGAAGACTGGCGGGCCCAGCGCAAGGTCATCGCGGACCTGGGCGGGTACTGGTACTCCGAAGGCGGGAGCGGGATCGACCTTACCGGCGCGGGAGACCCGCTGCGGCTTTCGGTCGCTTTCGTGACCCCGGGGTTCTTCCCCACGCTGGGGGTCCAGCCGGAGCGCGGCCGGCTCCCGCGCGAAGGTGAAATGGTCCGGGGTGGTCCGGACAACGTGGTCGTGCTGGCGCACGGATTCTGGCAGCGCCAGTTCGGCGCGTCCGCCTCGGTGGTCGGTACGACACTCACCCTGGGTGGCCGGCCGTACGAGGTCCTCGGCGTCATGCCGCCTTCATTCCGGTTCCCTTCGGACCGGGTGGACGCCTACATCCCGTTTTCCAGCATCCCGGATGAGAGCATTCCGCGGATCCGGCCGGTGCGGATTCTGGATGTCTTCGCGCGGGTTCCGGCCGGGGCGACGCTGGACCAGGCCCGGTCCGAGATGATGACCGTCACCGGGCGCCTCGCGGCGGAATACCCGGCCGACGCGTCCTGGGGTGCGGCGACCCTCGCCCCCCTGCAGGAGGTCATGACCGGCCGGGTCCGTACCGCGCTGATCGTGCTGCTCGCGGCCGGTACGTTCGTGCTGCTGGTGGGATGCGTGAACGTGGCCAGCCTGCTGCTCGCCCGGGCGGCGGCACGGGAGCGGGAAGTCGCGGTGCGGGTCTCGCTGGGTGCGACCCGCGGCCGCATCATGCGCCAGCTGTTCACCGAGAGTCTGGTCCTGGCCGGAATCGGCGGGGCAATCGGACTCGGCCTGGCGGTCGCCGGCACCCGGCTGCTGGTCTCGCTGGCGGCGCAGCAGCTGCCCGGCATCTCCGAGATCCGGATCGACGGGGCCGTCCTGGGCTTCGCGCTGGGCGGTTCGCTGCTCACCGGCATCGTCTTCGGCCTGGTGCCGGCGCTCCGTGCATCACGGCCCGACCTGCAGGCGACGCTCCGGGAGGGCGGCCGCGGCGGCGGCGGCCAGCGGCTCCGGGGCGGACTGGTGATCGCCGAAGTCGCCCTGGCGGTCATGCTGGTCATCGGGGCCGGCCTCATGGTGCGGAGCTTCGTGGCGCTCCTCAAGGTGGATCCCGGATTCCAGCCGGACCATCTGGTGGCCGTGAACTTCACCCTCAGTACCTCGCGCCATCCGCGGCCGGAGTACATCCGGGTCTATCAGGACATGATCCAGCGGGTGCGGGCGGTACCCGGGGTCGTGGCCGCCGGAGCGATCAAGGACGCTCCCTTCCGGGGAAACGGCGAACGGGGCGAGTTCCGGCCCGAGGGGATGGTCCTGGGAGAGGACGAACAGGCGCCCACCGCGAACGTGCTGCACGTGAGTGACGGATACTTCCACACGATCGGCGCCCCGATCCTCGCGGGGCGGGAGTTCACCCCGGACGACCGCGTCGACGCTCCATTCGTGGTGGTCATCAACCAGACGCTCGCGCGCGAGTACTTCCCCGGCGGCGCGGTCGGCCGGCCGATCCGGTGGGGCGGCCTGCCCGCGACCGTGATTGGCGTCGTCGGCGATATCCGCCAGTCGGAACTGGATGAACCGGCCGGCCCGACCATCTACGTCGACAACCTGCAGAACAGCCGGATCAAGACCACGCTGGTCGCCCGGACCAGAGGGGAGCCGCTGGGGATGGTGCGGCCCATCCAGGAAGCCATCTGGAGCGTGGATGCGGAACAGCCGATCACGTCCGTGTTCACCTTCGACGAGATCATGCACGACGCCGTCGCGCAGCCGCGGCTCCTCATGGTGCTGCTCGGCTTCTTCGGCGCGATCGGACTGATGCTGGGCGGGATCGGGATCTACGGGGTCCTGGCCTACCTGGTCAATCAGCGGCAGCGGGAGATCGGCGTCCGGCTGGCGCTCGGCGCCGCCGGCGGTGACGTGCAACGGATGGTGGTCGGCCGCGGGGTCACCCTCGCCGCAATCGGCGTCGGACTGGGGCTGGTCGGAGCCGTGTTCCTCACCCGGCTCACCCGCTCCGTCCTCTACGGCATCCAGCCGAATGACCCGGTTTCCTTCGCCGCCGCCGCCGTGATCCTGCTCGCCGCCGCGGTCCTCGCCAGCTATCTCCCGGCTCGCCGGGCCGCGCGGGTGGATCCAGTGGAGGCGCTCAGAGCGGAGTGAGCCGGGGCGGCCGGGGCGGCCGTTGGCCGATGCGATGAGGTGATAAGGTGAGGGCAAGTGGGGAGAGGACGGCCGGGGCGGCCGTTGGCCGATGCGATGAGGTGATAAGGTGAGGGCAAGTGGGGAGAGGACGGCCGGGGCGGCCACCTCAGTCCTCAGTCCTCGTTTCCCCCTCGCTTCAGCGAGCAGTCGGCGGAGCCTCGGCTTCAGCCGAGGGCACCCTCACCCCCCGGCCCCCTCTCCACTGCGTGGAGAGGGGGACCACCAAACCTCATGTCCGGATGCACCCCTCGCTTCAGCGAGAAGACTGGCCGAGGCTCGGCTTCAGCCGAGGGCTCGGGCGGCCAAGGCCGCGTGAAAAGGTGAGCAAGTGAGGGCAAGTGGGGAGAGGACGGCCGGGGCGGCCACCTCAGTCCTCAGTCCTCAGTCCTCGTTTCCCCCTCGCTTCAGCCGAGGGCTCGGGCGGCCAAGGCCGCGTGAAAAGGTGAGCAAGTGAGGGCAGGTGGGGAGAGGACGGCCGGGGCGGCCACCTCAGTCCTCAGTCCTCGTTTCCCCCTCGCTTCAGCGAGAGGACTGCCCGGCCGTCCTCTCCTCACTTCCCCTCACTTCTCCTCACTTCTCCTCACCTCTCCTTACTTCTCCTCACCTCTCCTCACCTCTCCTCACTTCTCCTCACCTCTCCTCACTTCTCCTCACCTCTCCTCACTTGCCCTCACCTCTCCTCACTTCTCCTCACCTCTCCTCACCTTCCCTCCTCAGCTCCCCCAGATCCAGCCTCTCCGTCACCATGGCCAGTGCCCCGTCCGGCGTCCGGGGCCACCGTTCCTTCGGGCGGTCCCAGTAGAGTTCCACTCCGTTGTTGTCCGGATCCCTGAGATACAGGGCTTCACTCACGCCGTGGTCGGCGGCGCCGTCGAGCTGGATGCCGGCGGCGGTGAGCCGCTCGAGCGCGTCGGCCAGCGCGGCCCGGGTCGGATAGCGGATGGCAACGTGGTAGAGCCCCGTGGTCCCGGGCTCCGGCGGCTTGCCGCCGCGGCTCTCCCAGGTATTGAGCCCGATGTGATGGTGATAGCCTCCGGCCGAGAGAAACACCGCGCCGGGGTACCGCTGTGTGACCTCGAAGCCGAGCACATCGCGATAGAAACCGAGCGCGCGGTCGAGGTCGGCCACCTTGAGGTGGACGTGGCCGATGTCGGTGTCGGGATGGATGGGCATGGGAGGAAGATAGGCGAAAAGGTGAGCAAGTGAGGGCAAGTGGGGAGAGGACGGCCGGGGCGGCCGTTGGCCGATGCGATGAGGTGATAAGGTGAGGGCAAGTGGGGAGAGGACGGCCGGGGCGGCCGTTGGCCGATGCGATGAGGTGATAAGGTGAGGGCAAGTGGGGAGAGGACGGCCGGGGCGGCCGTTGGCCGATGCGAGGAGGTGATAGGGTGAGGGCAAGTGGGGAGAGGACGGCCAGGACGGCCACGACGGCCGAGGCGGCACCTCGCTTCAGCGAGAAGACTGGCCGAGCCTCGGCTTCAGCCGAGGGCTCGGGCGGCCAAGGCCGCGTGAAAAGGTGAGCAAGTGAGGGCAAGTGGGGAGCGGACGGCCGGGGCGGCCGCGGCCACCTCAGTCCTCAGTCCTCAGTCCTCGTTTCCCCCTCAGCTTCAGCCGAGGGCTCGGGACACGACGGCCGCCCCGGCCGCCCCCTCCCTGAAACCTCCAACCATACGCCACCGTATGGTCGGCATGTCCCAGGCACCATCCGACTGGATCCGGGCCGCCACGGCGGCCATGCGCAAGGGCGGGGTCGAGGCCATCCGGGTCGAGGCGCTGGCCCGGGACCTGGGTGTCACCAAGGGCAGCTTCTACTGGCACTTCCGGGACCGGAAGGCGCTGCTGGAGGGGTTGCTCCGGAGCTGGGAGGAAGAGACCCACTGGCTGATCCGGGAGGCGGCACGGGCGGATACGCCGAGGGACCGGTTCCGCCGGTTCTTCGAACTGGCGACCGGATCCGCCTATCCGCCGGACTTCGCGATCTTCGCCTGGGCCCGGACCAGCCGGGCGGTGGCGGCCCGGGTCCAGGCGGTGGAGGAGGTCCGGATCGGGTTCTTCGCGAAACAGTTCCGGAGCGCCGGCTTCCCGGCGAAGGAGGCCCGGCGCCGCGCCGCGGTAGGCTACGCCGCCACCCTCGGATTCCTCGAGCGCAATCATCGCACGCAGGGTACGGCCGGATCGTTCCGGGCATCGGCTGACGAAGTCTTCGACATCCTGCTGGAAGCGCCCGGCAACACGGCCGGCGCAATGGACTGACCCTCATTTCGTGGAGCAGATATGTATCGCCGGACGCTTCTCGCAGCCCTCCTGATCACGGCGCCCGCGGGCGCCGCCGCGCAACAGAACGCCATCACCATGACCCGCGCCTCCCGCCAGGCGGTGGTCGAGAGCCTCGCCGTGCGGCTGGATTCGGTCTACATCTTTCCCGAGCTGGCCCGGGATCTGGGCAAGCAGCTGCGGGCCCGGGCCCGGAGCGGCGCTTATGAGCGGTACGCGGATCCGGACTCCTTCGCCGCCGCCCTGACCGACGACCTGCACACCCTGGGGCACGACGTCCACCTGGGCGTGGACTTCAGTGCCGAGCCGCTTTCCGCGGATGAAGAAGTCGCGGACAGCGTCATGGAAAAGCGCCGGCTCGAGTGGTCCAGAACGCACAACTACGGCCTGCAGCGGGTGGAGATACTGCCGGGCAACGTGGGCTACCTGAACCTCACGGGCATGTACCCCCTCGACCGCGGAGGCCGGGTCATCGCCGCCGCCATGGAGTTCCTGGCCAACACCGACGCGCTCATCATCGACCTGCGGGAAAACCACGGCGGCTCCCCGGTCACGGTAGCGTTCCTGGTGAGCTACTTCATCGACGGCGTGGTGCATCTGAACGATTTCGTCTATCGCGACCCGGGGGCGCGGCGGCAGTTCTACACCTCCGCGTATGTTCCGGGGCGCCGCTATCTCGACCGGCCGGTCTACATCCTCACCAGCCGCCAGACCGTCTCGGCGGGCGAGGAGTTTGCCTACGACATGCAGGTCAACAAACGCGCGACCCTGATCGGCGAGGTGACCGCCGGCGGCGCCAACCCGGGCGGCACGGTGCGGCTCGACAACCATTTCGAGGCCTTCATTCCCACCGGCCGCGCGGTGAACCCCATCACCGGCACCAACTGGGAAGGCGTCGGCGTGAAACCGGACGTGGCGGTGCCCGCCGCCGAGGCGTTGGAGGCGGCGGTGAGGAGGGTGAGCAAGTGAGGGTAGGTGGGGAGAGGACGGCCAGGACGGCCACCTCAGTCCTCAGTCCTCAGTCCTCAGTCCTCGTTTCCCCCTCGCTTCAGCGAGAAGACTGGCCGAGCCTCGGCTTCAGCCGAGGGCACCCTCACCCCCCGCCCCTCTCCACTCGGAGGAGAGGGGGACCACCGAGCCTCATGCCCGGGTGCATCCCACGCTTCAGCGAGCAGACTGGCCGAGCCTCGGCT
>JBFXBG010000073.1:0-18278 GCA_050183505.1 Gemmatimonadales bacterium
TGCCCGGTGTTGTATCTTCCGCGCTTTCCCTGCGGTGTCCGCGGTTCATCTGCGTTCTCTGCGTTCGCCTTGGCGGGGAACGCTGATGAACGCTGAAACAAACAGTCAGAAACCGCGGAAGGAACGCGGGACCTGCCCGGTGCTGTATCTTCCGCGCTTTTCCTGCGGTGTCCGCGGTTCATCTGCGTTCTCTGCGTTCGCCTTCACGGGGAACGCTGATGAACGCTGAAACAAACAACCAGGAACCGCGGGAGAGCGCGGAAGGAGCGCGGGAGGTATCTTCAAGCAATTCCGTGCTGTTTTCAGCTGTTTCCGCGGTTCATCTGCGTTCTCGCTTTGATGGGAACGCCATGACCACAGGGATCACAGTCAATGCCCCGTGCCCCTCGCCTCGATCCCATCGCCGCCCTCCTCCGCGCCTACGCCGCCAGCGCCCGCGTCAACCAGTTCCTGGTCGAGCGGCTGCACCCATCCATCTGGCGCGCCAGTCTCCCGCCCGAGACGCGGGGTAAGTCCGCCCGTACCATTGCGGCGATCGTCGCCCACATGCACAATTGCGGCCTGCGCTATCTCGCGCGGACCGACCCCTACGCCCCGGTCCCGGCCGAGCTGGACCGGTTCAAGGTGACCCAGGCCCAGGCGGTGAAGGCGCTGGGGGCCAAGCGGACGGCGGTGCTGGAGGTCGTGGGGGCGGCGATCCCCGAGGGCCGGCGGATCGTCGGGTTCCAGCACAGCACCCTGGATTACCTGCCGTATTACATGACCCACGACGCCCACCACCGGGGCCAGATCGTGCTCCTGGCCCGGCAGCTGGGAAAGCCCATCAGCCAGAAGACGATGATCGGGATGTGGGAGTGGGGGAGGAGGAGTAAGGAGTAAGAAGGGAGAACTGAGAAGTAAGAAGGGAGAAGGGGTCGTTTTGCGGGGCGGATCCGCGCATTCCTGGCGTGGGAGCGGGCATCGCGAACTACCGGGCTCAGACGGGAACGCTGAGGAACGCTGAAACACGCAGATGGGGACCGCGGAAGGGCGCGGTCGTTCGCGGAAGGGACACGGAAACTGCAATGCCCATGTTTCCCGCGTCGTTCTCGTGTCGGGTCCCGCGCGTTTCCGCGGTTTCAGCCTAGTCTGCGGCCATCTGCGTTCGCCCTGACCGACGGGTAACCGGGCAAGGGGTCGGGTCCGGCGGGAACGCAGATGAACGCAGAGACATGCAGATGGAACCGCGGCAGGGCGCGGGAGTTTGCGGAAGGACGCGGAAGCTGCAGCCAGGAACAGTCCGTGTCGTTTCCGAGAAAGTATCGCGTGTTTTCGCGGCTCGGCAGTTTCAGCCGCTTTGCCTGCGGCCATCTGCGTTCGCTTGGCGTTCGCTTCGACGGGAACGCTGATGAACGCAGAGACAAGCTGATGGAACCGCGGGAGAACGCGGAAGGGCGCGGGAAGGTGCCTTCAAACAGTTCCGCGATGTTTCCGCGGTGTCCGCGGTTCATCTGCGGTCTCTGCGTTCGCTTCGCGGTGTCCGCGGTTCCCCGGCTTCTAGGCCCCGACCCGTCGATCTGCGCAATCTGCGCAATCTGAGGAATCTGCGGATGGCCAAGCTTCTCGTTCTGTTCGTCACCGCCTTCGTGGACATGGTGGGGCTCGCGATGATCGTGCCCCTCCTGCCCTACTACGCCACCACGTTCGGCGCCAATGCCGCGGTGGTGGGGCTCCTCATCTCCGCGTTCTCGGTGGCGCAGCTGGCGGTGGCACCGGTCTGGGGCAAGTTCTCCGACCGCTACGGCCGGCGGCCGGCGATCCTGGCCGGACTGATGGTGACCGGCGTGGCCTACCTGATCTTCGGGTTCGCGGGTACGGTGTGGGTGCTGCTCCTCTCCCGGATCATCCAGGGCATCGGCGGCGGCACCATCGGCGTGGTCCAGGCCTACGTGGCCGACGCCTCCCCACCCGAACGCCGCACCAAGAGCCTCGGCTGGCTCACCGCGGTAACCAGCCTGGGCGCGGTGGTCGGCCCCGCCTTCGGTTCCTTCATGATCAGCCTGGGTGGGCAACACGCACCGGGCGTGGGCGCGGCGATTCTCTCCGGCCTGGTCGCGGTCTTCGCCTGGAAATACCTGCGGGAGTCCCGAGAGCTGCGTGCCTCCGGCACCCACCTGGTCCCCTCGGGTACCACCAGCATGAGCGCCATCAAGCGGGTGCTGACCCACTGGCACGAACCGGCGGCGCGGCTCATCTGGATCTATACCATCGGCATCGGCGCGTTCTACGGCACCATACAGATCGTCCCGCTCCTGTTGCAACAGCGGCTCGGAGTCACCGAAGAAAACATCGGCTACTTCATCATGTACCTGGGCGGGATGGGAGTGCTGGTGCGGTCGATCATCCTGGGCCGGATGGTCGATTGGCTGGGCGAGGTACGGCTGGCCCGGCTCGGGCTGGTGGTCCTCTCCGCCGGCCTGGCCGCGACCGGCGTCGCCCACGGCGGACTGGTACTGCTGCTCGGCTTCACACTCATGCCGATCGGCACCGCGTTCGTGTTCCCCTGCGTCACCGGGCTCTTGTCCCGGGTCATTCCGAGCACCGAACGCGGGCTCTACATGGGAGTGCAACAGACCTTCGGCGGGGTGTCACGGGTGATCTTTCCCATCGCCGCCGGCGTCATGATGGATCAGCTGGGGATGGGAGTCCCCTTCTGGGTGTCCGCGGTGCTGCTCCTGGGGACGCTGCCGCTCATCAACGCCATTGCGCGGGAAGTGACCCAACCGGTGCCGACGCCGGTGCCGGTCGAAGAACAGATCGCATCGGCGGAGGTGACGGCGGAGATACCGCTCAAACCCGAAGCGGGTTGAGTCGTTCCTCCCGCGCTCTTCCGCGGTTTCTGGTTGTCTGTTTCAGCGTTCCCCCGTCAAGGCGAACGCTGAGAACGCAGATCGAAACCGCGGACACCGCAGGAAAAGCGCGGAAGAGACAACAGGTCCCCCGTTCCTTCCGCGTCCTCCCGCGCTCTTTCGCGGTTTCTATCTGTCGTTTCAGCGTTCATCAGCGTTCCCCCGTCAAAGCGAACGCAGAGAACGCAGATGAACCGCTGACACCGCAGGAAAAGCGCGGAAGAGACAACAGGTCCCCCGTTCCTTCCGCGTTCTCTCGCGCTCTTTCGCGGTTTCTATCTGTCGTTTCAGCGTTCATCAGCGTCCCCCCCGTCAAAGCGAACGCAGAGAACGCCGATCGAAACCGCGGACACCGCAGGAAAAGCGCGGAAGAAACAACAGGTCCCCCGTTCCTCCCGCGTTCTCTCGCGCTCTTTCGCGGTTTCTATCTATCGTTTCAGCGTTCATCAGCGTTCCCCGTCAAAGCGAACGCAGAGAACGCCGATCGAAACCGCGGACACCGCAGGAGAAGCGCGGAAGATACGACACCGGGCAGGTCCCGCGTTCCTCCGGCGTTCTCTCGCGCTCTCTTGCGGTTTCCATCTGTCGTTTCAGCGTTCATCAGCGTTCCCCGTCAAAGCGAACGCAGAGAACACAGATAAACCGCGGACACCGCGGGAAAAGCGCGAAAGATACGACACCGGGCAGGTCCCGCGTTCCTTCCGCGCTCTTTCGCGGTTTCTATTCTGTCGTTTCAGCGTTCAGCAGCGTTCCCCGTCAAAGCGAACGCAGATAAACCGCGGACACCGCAGGAAAAGCGCGGAAGATACGACACCGGGCAGGTCCCGCGTTCCTCCCGCGTTCTCTCGCGCTCTTCCGCGGTTTCTATCTGTCGTTTCAGCGTTCATCAGCGTTCCCCGTCAAAGCGAACGCAGAGATCGCAGCCTGAAACCGCGGACACCGCCGAGAGGAGCCTCCTCACCGGGTTCCGGCCCCGGGCCGGCGCGAGGCGATCTGGCGCACCGCCTCCAGGGCCTGGTCGACTTCCTCTACCGTATTGTAGTAGTGCGGCGAGAGCCGCACTGCGGACGCTACCCCTTTCTGATCGAAATCGAGAACACCGTATTCCCTCAGGGTCGCCACGACGTTGATCTTCCGGCGCCGCAGTTCATCGGCAACCGCCGGTCCATCCCAGCCTTCGACGGACGCGGTCACGATCGCGCAGCGGTCGCTTCCGCGGTCGAGAACGCGCACCCCGGGAACCTCCGCCAGGCCCTCCCGCAACCGGTCCGCCAGCGCCCGCGCCAACCTCATCGCGCGTCCGATCCCGACACCCAGCGCATAGCGTACGGCTGCCGCCTGGCCCAGCACCAGTGCGGTGGGGTGTTCCCACTCTTCGTAGCGGGTCGCCCCCGGAGCAACTTCATATCGATCGGCCTCGAGCCAACGGGCCCCCCGCATGTCGACATAGAGCGGGTGATCTCCGCGGGCGAGGGCCCGGTCCGAGGCGTAGAGGAATCCGATTCCCCGGGGACCACGGAGAAACTTGCGGGCCGTGGCGGACAGATAGTCGCACCGGAGCGACTTAACATCCACCGGTATCTGCCCCACGGCCTGACACGCGTCGACGATGTACGGCACGCCGAACTCCTCCGCCGCTTCCCCCACCCCCGCCGCGTCCTGAACCAGTCCGGAGTTGGTGGGCACCCAGGACAGGGCCACCACCCGGCAGCCTCCCTTAGCCAGGATGCTCCGCACCGACCCGGGATCGACCCCGCCCTCCGGCAGGTCCTCCGCGTGCAGCACCTCGACTCCGGTGCGGCGTTTGAGTGAGAGGTACTGGATCTGGTTGGAGGTGTAGTCGCAGCGGGTCGTGACGATGCGATCGCCCGGCGCGAAATCGAACGAACTCATGGCGGCCACGAAGCCGGCCGTGGCGCTGCTTACCACGGCGAGGTTGCGGGGCTCGGCGTTGACCAGCCTGGCCAGGTCTCGATAGCCCTGGTCGAGGGCCGCGGCGCGCTCGTCCGCCGCTTCATAGCCGCCGATCCTGGATTCCAGCCGGAGGTGGGATTCGATCTCGTGAAGGACCGCATTCGGCATGAGCGCCGCGCCGGCGTTGTTCAGGTGCACGCGCTCGGTGCAGCCGGGGGTGTCCGCGCGCCAGCGGATCAGGTCGGGGCTATGGCTCACTGAAGTGGCTCCGGGTAAGGGGAACCTGGATGACCAGAGAAGATCGGATCGGAACCGCGGGTGCCGCGGAGAAACTCTCGGGAAAGTGGCTCCGCCCAGGGGGAACGCAGATGAACGCAGAAGAATGACAGATGTGAAACAGCGGGTACCGCGGAAACCACGCAGACGAACGCCGGAGAATAGCAGATCGAAACCAAGGGAACAGCGGAAGAAGCGGGGAAAGTCACCGACAACGGCCTCGTGACTGTCGTCACATCTTCCGCGTCCTCCCGTGTTCTTCTGCGTTCTTCTGCGTTCTTCCGCGGTAATCCCGATCCATGCAATCGCCCTAATCTGCGTAATCGGTGGACACCCGGGCGATCCTCGCCGCCGCTTTTCCCGGTGACTCACCGTAGGCGAGCCAGACATCGTGCGAGGTGGGATCGATCGCCAGGTGCCGCACCAGGGCGCCGCGGGTCGGCAACGGAATCACGTCGAACGAGCCACCGGCGGGATGGTATCCGAACAGTGCGTCCGCGGCTCCGGTCCCGATCCAGACGGTTCCCGTCGTGTGATCCACCCTCGCCACGTAGGGCAGCGCGTCCTTCACCGGCAGCGGGATTTCCTGGAACGCTCCGTTCGCGGGATCGTAGCGCACCAGCAGTCCGGCCGCATAGGCCGGGATCCAGAGCACGCCGTTCGCATCGATGTCGAACCGGCGCGGGCCGCTCACCGGCGTCGGCATGGCGACCGCCTCCGCCCTGCCCGTCCGCGGATCCAGATGAATCAGACGGTTGCCCTGCAGCTCGCTGGTCCAGATGGTGCCGTCGGGCGCGATCCGGATCTCGTAGGGAATCGGACCGCCCGGATGATCGAAGAGGTACGGATGCCGGGGGAGCATGAACCGGCGGACGGCCCCGGCGGTATCCACCCGGACGATCAGTTCCGGGTCGCGGGTGAAGTGGCCGTTCACAAAGGCGTTGCCCGCCGAGTCGAGCGCCACGCTGTGGGCGTAGATCCCCACATCCCAGGTGGCCCAGCCGGTGCCGTCGTACCGCGCCAGCTGATGCGGATTGCCGAAAACCACCCACCAGCGACCGGCGGCATCGAGGTCGATCGCGCGCGGATTACCCTGCGGCGTCGGCAGGCCGATGGTGGTCCACTGGCCGCTCGCAGGGTCCAGTACGTGCATGGCGTGGCTGAACATTCCGGTGACCACGATGCGACCGTCGGGCTGAATCGCCAGATCATGCGGCAGGTCCTCCGCTACCGGGAACAGAAACTCCCGCACCCTGGCCTTGACCGTGGCGGCAACCGGCTCGGCGCCGGGTGTCTGCTCACCCACCACCCGGCTGAGCCAGGCGGCGAGTTCATCCGGCTCCACGTTGTCCGAGATGATGGGAAATCCGGTCGTGGGCCCGAAGTAACCCAGCATCTTGCGGACGCCGGCGGCCCACTCCACCCGGGTACGGGCGCGCCCGGACGGCCGCGCGATCCGGCCGTCGAACTGGTGACACCCGGTACAATCAAGCAGGAACTGCCGCTTGCGGACGCCGTCCGGAATCAGCGCCAGCCAGGCCGCGCTGGGTGGGGCGGTGTCCGCCACCGGGCCAGGAGCCGGGGTGGCGGACGGACGGCTCAGCAGAATGCCGCCGGCCAGGCACACAGTCGAAGCAAGAATCGCGGCGCGCACGACTGGTCCGGTCTCAGCGCAGCGGGAAGTGCTCGGCCATCCGCTGCAGGATGGCGAGGTCTTCCGGGGAGTCCTGCACGTTCGGCAATCGGACAAACCCGCTGCCCGGCGGCCCGCCATAGGACCGGTACCAGATCGCGGCGAGCCCGTTCTCGTCCTTCGCCAGTGCCGTCACCGTGGAGTCGTCCACATCCCAGCGGGAGAGCTGCCAGTCGCGGAGCCCCCACCGGCGTCCGGCATCGGTGGTGGTCGCACCAAAGAGATCGAAGTTGGCTCTGGTGTGGTCCACGTCGAGCAGACGGCGGGTGGCCTCCCGGTCGATGCGGGCGTAATCCCTTCCACCTGTACTGTCGGGCGGCCAGATGAGCGGCGGGACCCCCACCCAGACGACCTTGCCCCCGGCATCGAGGTAGCGCCGCAGGAGCGCGGGTGAACCGGCCGCGGCGGCCGGCGGCAGTTCGTCAACGGCAAAGACCACGACACTGGGTTTCCGATCCCGGACCCGGTCGGACAGGAACCCGGCCAGGCCGGCCGCGTCGACCGGCGTGTAGTCCCGGGCGGCGAGGTAGTCGGCCACGAACTTCCGCGCCGAAGCACCGGAGCGGTCGGCGAAGGCGGAATCGAAGAAGACCGCGCGGGTGAGCGGGCGGGTGCCGTCGCGCACCGCGTAGACCGCGCCGTCGGTACTGCCGAAGACGACGAATCCATCACCGGGCGCCAGGCTCGAGAAGACCGGACCGCCGGTGCGGAATTTCCACCGGAGGTTGCCGGTAGTGCGGTCCAGGGCGTACACCAGCCCGGCGCCTTCTCCCAGATACACGACGTCCCCCGCCAGGGCGGCGGACGTCCAGACCGAGCTCCGGGTCTTGAAGCGCCAGCGTTCCTTCCCGTCCGCGGCCTGGACCGCCTGGAAGTAGTGTCCGTCGGACGTCCCTACATAGACCAGGCCGCCGGTGACCGCGGGCGAGGAGATAATCCAGGACATGCTGTAAGGGATCCGCCAGCGGAGCTTGCCGGCCGAGGCGTCGAGGGCGTAGAGGTACCCGTCCCGGGCGCCGATGTAGACCGTCCCGTCCACTACCGCGGGCGATGACTGAATCGACTTCCGATCGAACCCGAAGTCCTTCGAATCGAGGCCGTGGCCTTCGGTGTCGTAACGCCAGCGGAGCCTGCCGGTGGCGAGGTCTGCCGCGTAGACCGTTCCGTCGAAGCTGCCCACATAGACCGTTCCCCCCTCCACGGCGGGCGAGGAGCGCACCCGGCCGCCGGTGGCCAGGCGCCAGCGTACCGCGCCATCCTTCAGGTTCTGCGCGTAGAGAGTGCCGTCGCCGCTGCCCACCAGCAGCAGGTCTCCGGCGATGGTGGGGGAAGACGACCAGTAGTCGCCGTTCTCGTTGCCCCAGGCAAGCGGCGCGAGCGGCGTGCCGGGCGTACGCCAGCGGAGGTGGCCGGTCGCGCGTTCGACCGCGAAGCAGGCACCGTCCTGGCTCGTGAAATAGACGGTCTCCCCGTCGACCGCGGGAGAGGAGTTGACCGGCGCACCGGCATCGTAGTGCCACCGGATGTCTCCGGTCGCGGCGTCGATGGCATAGAGCCTTCCGTCGGCACTGCCGACGTACACGCTGCCGCCGGAGATAGTCGGGGTCGAGCGGACCGGTCCACCGGTCTGCACCTGCCAGGCAAGGCCGCCATACTGCGGCGCGCCGCGTACGTGATAGACCCCGCTGTGTTCCGGGCCACCGCGGAATTCAGCGACGGCACCGTCCTGTCCCGGACCCAGTCCCCAACCCAACCCGGCCACCAGCACGACGAGACATGCAATCCAGAGGGCGGTCCCGGTCCGGAACCGCCCGTTTGACGGACGTGGCACTTCGGACTCCTTGTTCAGATCGCAACGCGTGATGCACCCCGCAACCCCGTGCCGGCCGCGGCCCGGTGGACTTACGGAGGAAAGGAGATTTGGGGTTCAAGACGGCGGGCAGGCGGGCAGGCGGGCAGGCGGGCGGGCGGGCGGACCGACGGGCTGACGGACCGACGGACGGGCTGAGGGACTGACGGGCCGACGGACCGACGGACGGGCAGTGGTCCGCAGATTTCAGTGATTACGCAGATTGTGTAGATGATGCCGATTGCGGGTGGGACGGACGGTTCAGATCTTTGGCCCACCGGGTTCAGAGGGTGATACCCCCGTTCCACTGCCGAAGAGAGCAGCGTGATACCAGCGGCCGAGCGATTTACCGTCCGTCGGTCCGTCGGTCCGCCGGTCCGTCAGTCCACGAGCGGTTTACCGTCCGTCGGTCCGCCCGTCCGTCGGTCCGCCGGTCAGCAGGCTGTCGACCACCGGCGCCGCCAGGCGCAGCAGGTCCCGGGCGGCCTGGTGCTGATCCTGGGTCGCCGGGATCGCGACCCGGCGCACCTCGGGGAACCCGCGGGGCCCCGGCTGGACCTGTATCAGCAATGCCAGCGAGTCGTTTTCGGCCAGCAGCCAGCTGCTGACGCCGACCTCGGATCCGGTGGCACGGATGACCGTGCGGCTGGGCATTCCGTCGCGCCTGAGGGCCATGGCCTGTCCCAGATCCGCCGTGGTGTGGCCGGGGATGCGGCCCACGCTTTCGGTAAGCAGGCCGGTGAGCGTGCCGGCCAGCGCACGATACTCCCGCCGGCCGGTTCCGTTGCTCACCTCCATGACCAGGACCCGCCCGGGGACGATCGGGACCGAATCGGAAGGCGCGCCGCGATTGACCCGCCCGAGGGCGGGATTGGGAAACTCGCGGGCGCCCAGGAAGCCGGTCGTGTCGACCCGGAACCCCTCGGGGAAGACCCGGAGCGAATCCAGCCGGAGCATGCGGACCGAATCGAACAGGCGGGCCATCACTTCGCGCTGGCTCCGCTGGATGACATCCGGCGGGGCACCCTGTTGCTCCTGGGCCTTCTGGAGCGCCGCCAGCTGCTGCTGCACCGCCCGGGCGATCGCGAGCGACTCCGCCGGGGTGAGTTCGTTGGTTCCGGGAACCGCCGCGACCGGCGGAGTGGCCGGAGCCACCGGGACCTGGCTGCCGGAGTCCCCTTCACTCAAGGCCGGTGCGAGAGCCTCGGCTCCGGTTCCGACGGTCGACCGCTTCCACCCCATGAGTCCCCAGACGCCCAGGCCGCCGGCCAGCAGGATCCCGCCGACCGCGGCGGCGATACCCCATGCGGGGATCCTGCGGAGTGCTGTCCTGGGCGGGGGAACATCCAGGCGCGACCCGCCGCCTGGAGTGGAACCCCGGGTGTTCTCCAGTTCCAGGAGCAGGGCGTCCGCGGTCTGGGGCCGTTCCCTGGGATCCTTCTCCAGGCAATGCATGATGATGCCGGCGAGGGCGGGCGGGATATCCGGACGGTACTGGGCAATCGGATCGGGCCGGCGGGTGAGCTGAGCGGCCAGCACGGCCTGCGGAGAATCCGCCTTGAAGGGTGACTCGCCCTTGAGGAGTTCGTAGGCCAGCAGACCGGTGGCGTAGATGTCCACCCGGTGATCCGCATTGGGATCGGCGGCGAGCTGTTCCGGCGCCATGTACGCCGGCGTGCCGATCGCCATTCCGGTCGACGTCGCCCCCTGGCCCCGGGCCGGGACCGCGGCCTCCCGCAGCGCCTTGGCGACGCCGAAGTCGATCACCAGGGCGTGCTCGCCCAGGAGCATGATGTTGGCGGGCTTGATGTCCCGGTGCACCACTCCGCGCTGGTGGGCGAACGCGAGCGCTTCCACCACATCGGTGATGATCCGGAGAACCTCGCGCACCGAGAGCGGCGGACGTTCACCCGAGGCGACCTGCTCCAGCACGGCGCGCGCGGAAGGCCCTTCGATGAAGGGCATGGTGTAATAGAGGGTCTCGGCGATCTCACCCGCCGAATGCAGCGGAACGATGTGCGGATGCTGCAGCCGGGCGGCAAGCTGGATCTCCCGGTGGAACCGCTCCCGGTTCACCCCCGCGGCCAGTTCCGGCGGGAGGACTTTCACCACGACCGGGCGGTCGAGCATACGATCCCGGGCGAGGAAGATCCGGCTCATCCCGCCGCCGGGCATCTCCTCGACGATCTCGTACTGGGACGCGAGTCCCGTTTCCAGCACCTGCCGCAGTGAGTCCATGTCCGCAGATTACACAGATTACACAGATTACACAGATTATGGAGAGTACGGGGTCATCCAGGCTGCTCAGATTACGCCGATTCCACTGAATCTACGTGGGAACCGCGGGAGACGCTGAAGGGCGTTGAAATGGGGATCCGGGTCACCCCGATCCGTGCAATCCGGTAATCCGTGTAATCTGCGGACCATTGAGAACCGCGGGAGACGCTGAAAGCCGCTGAAAAGGATACCCGGACTTTCAAGCGCGGAAAAAGCAGGCTGGGATTCCCTGTTTCTTCCGCGCTTTTCCGCGTGGTCCGCGGTTCCCGGGGTCTGCCTTGCTTTTCGGCGCGGTCCGCGGTTCCCCGGGTCTGCTTACTTTTCCGCGTGGTCCGCAGTTCCCCGGGCCTGGTCGATCTGCGGGATCTGCGGTCTTGCGACTTATCTGTGCAATCTGCGTAATCCGTGTAATCCGCGGATCAGCATTTGTCTTCCCAGTCCACCGGCGCGTTCTTCTTGCAGCGGGCACAGGTGAGCTCGGCAGGGCGGCCCTCGAATTCCTGGCGCTCCCGGCAGTTGGGACAGACGGCATAGACCGTGGCGATCCTGGCCCCGGACCAGGTGGGACGCATGACGCCGGAGCGCTGAACCACGCACCACGAATGCGGCGGCTCGTCCCGGACCTGAACCTCGATCCGGCTCACCCGGACCGGACGCTCGTCGACCTGCACGACGACCGCCTGCCCATCGTCGGTCTTCTCGATGATGGGATACCACGCCCCGCGCCGCAGGATATCGGCAGCGGTTCCCGTTGACCTGGCCCAGCCGAGTTTTGACATAGACGCCTCCGCCCTTACGATAGCACCGGAACCGGAAGACCGACAGGGCACCCTGCCCGCGGGGCGGAAGCCCGCCCGAGACGACAACACCAGCTCATTCGATGCCGCTGCCTGCGCGGATCATATCGGGGGCTCAGACCGGGGTGGACCGGGCCGCCCTCGACGTCGCCCTGAAGCTCGGCATCCCCTGTGGCGGGTGGTGCCCCGCCGGGCGCCGCGCCGAAGACGGCGTCATTCCGACCCGCTACCCGGTCGAGGAAACGCCCAGCCCGGAATACTCCGAACGGACCGAGTGGAACGTACGCGATTCCGACGGCACCCTGATCGTCGTACGGAACCCGCCCACCGGCGGCACCGCACAGACCATCGAGTTCGCCCGCCGGCACCAGCGTCCGGTGCTGATCCTCGACCCCGGCGACCCGGACGCCGCCCGCCGGCTCCGGGAGTGGCTCCAGGCCCACGGGATCCGGATTCTCAACGTCGCCGGCCCGCGGGAAGGAACCGATCCCGGAATCGGGGAAGTGGTGAGGGAGGCGATGACAGATTGGATGAAAGGTGAGGGGATTGGATGATTGGGTGATTTGTGATTGGATGATTGGGTGCGATGTCGACGCGCACCACGGGTCGCCCACGGCCATGAGCCTCAATCACAACCCAATCATCCAATCCCCAATCATCCACTCATCCAATCTCCTCACAGTCCCGTCTGCGCCCTCTGCTGGCCGAATCTGGTCGAGAAGGTGAGGCCCTTGCCGATGACCAGGACCCAGCCAGCCCGCTCGACGTCGGTGGCGAAGCGCCGGACGAGGTCTACCCGGATGGCCTCGACCCCGCTGGCCCGGCTGGGGCCCAGCCGGAGGCCGACGCCCGCATCCCAGCCGGTCCGTCTCGGGTTCCCCCGATACCAGGCCCCGCCGTAGTCCACGAACCCGGCCAGGCCGACACCCACCACCTTCCACAGTTCATCGGTCAGGGTATAGCGATACTCGGCGGTGGAGAAGAAGGTCCGGTCGCCGGTGAAGGCGTGGGAACGGAACGCGCGCGGCCCCGTGCCGGTGCCGAGGTCGAATTCCTCGCCCGGGAGGGGAGCCTTGAGCCAGCCCCCGTCGCCGTGGATCAGGACGCTGTGCCGGCGGCTGGGCCGCAGCACGACCGTGCCGCCCAGCAGCACCGAGCCCGAGTCGAGCCCCGCCCGGCTGTAGAGCCCGTTGGCGATGAGATCCAGATACACGAAGCCGCGGCCGAACGACTCCCCGGTGTGGGCCACCAGGTAGGGTCCGATACCGTCGCGCTCGTAGCCGAACGCCTTCGGCGCGAGAAACGCGCCCACCCGCACCGTGGTACTGACGTCCACATCCTCTTCCCGGCCGAATCCCTCGAACCCGCTGGTAAGCACGAACCGGGCCCGCCGCCACTCCAGCCAGGGCCCGACGGCGGCGGTGACGGAATCGGGGATCGCGCCCTGGAACGACTCCGGCACGAAGTTGTCGCGCCGGACCTGGGCCGTGACTCCGAGGCGGAGATACCCTTCGGCGCCCGCCAGCAGCGCGAAGCCGCCGTCGGTCCGGGCCAGCACGTAGCGGCGCTGCAGCGAGTCCGATGCCTCCCGTTCCCCGCCGAAGAAGCGCAGGACCCGCTCGCTGCGGTTCTCGACCCGGAATCCCAGGCTGAACGGTGAGGCCAGGTCGTAGAACGGCCTCCCCAGGATGCCGTTGAAGCGGCGGCCGTCGGACCGGTCCTCGTATTTCAGGTCCAGCAGCACCGTGCGGCTGATGAACCGGGGCTGGCGGAACCCGAACTCGACGGTCGAGCGGTCGACGTCCTTGCGGTACTTGACCGACGCCTGTGAGGCGGTGCCGAGCAGATTGTCCTCGATGAACGCGACGGTGTACTCGACCTCACCCCCCGTGCTGCGGAAGCGCAGATCCGGCCGGGTGCTCCAGCCGTCCCGGGTCACCACCCGCATGACCAGACCGGAGTCGGTCCGGACCGAATCCACATCCACCTTCCGGAAGACACCCAGCGAGCGGAGATTGCGGGCCGTTTCGGCCGCGCGGGCCGAATCCCACACTTCCCCCGGCTGCAGCAGCAGTTCCCGCCGCACCACTCCCTCCCGGGTCGTGATATGGAGCTTGTTGGCGAGCCGGGTGAGCCAGCCGGTGGCCTCGGTGGAGTCGAAGACGTCGTTCCGCCGGATCTCCACCGCCTGGATGACCGGTGCGCGTCCCCGTCCGGCCGCCTCCTGCGCGCGGAGCGCCACGGGCGAGAGAAGGAGGAGCAGAAAGAGAGGGGGAAACCGGGAACGCAGAACGGAGCTCCGGGGAGGGAGGGGAGGAATCTAAAACGATTGAGGGATTGAGGGATTGATAGATTGATGAGGGATTGGTGGCGGTAATAGTGCCCCGCCGAAGGCGTGAACCGCCAATCCTGCCAATCCCTCAATCCCTCAATCCCTCAATCCCCACAGCCTCTCCCACTGTGCCAACAATCTGGTCCGGCTCGATTCCGCTTTCCGCCAGCGCCGTTTCGCGGAACTTGCCCGTCTTCACCAGCACCGCCCGGTAGCCCGCTCGCTGGGCGCCCTGGATGTCGCCCCAGAGGTCATCGCCCACCATCGTTACCGGTGTGCCCGGGGGCAGGTCGAGGCTCGCGACCGCGGCGTGGAAGAAGCTCGGGTTGGGTTTCCCGGCGACGACCGCCTCGGTGCCGGCGGCGTACTCCAGCCCGGCCACGAAGAGCCCGGCGTCGAGCGTGAGCCGGCCTCCTTTGAGCCAGTAGCGGTCGCGGGAGAGGGCGATCAGCCGGGCGCCGGCGTGGAGATGCTCGAACGCCTCCTGGAGCAGATCGAAACTCCAGCGGGCGCCGAGGTCGCCGATCAGGACGGACCGACGGGCCGACGGGCCGACGGGCAGCGGTTCCCGGGTGGGCCGCGCGGTTCCGCCGACGAGCGCCAGATCCGCCAGGTCCGCGAGGGCCTCCGGGGCGATGAACGGGACGACCGTTTCCGCGCCGAGGTTCCGGGCCACCTGGGCCCCGGCACGGAGGGCGGTGAAGACCTCCGCCGGCTCGGCGGCGATGCCGTAGCCGGCGAGCCGCTCGACGATGGCCGCGCGGGTGCGGCTGGTGGTGTTGGTGACGAAGCGGAAGGGCGTACCGCGGCTGCGCAGGCGTGCAATCAACTCCGCCGCACCGGGAACGGCGCCCGCTTCGGTATAGAGCGTCCCGTCGAGGTCGAAGAGGAAGGCATGGGCCATGGTGGATGATTGGATGATTGGATGATTGGATGATTGGGGATTGGATGATTGGGGGAAGAGCTTCATGCTCCGCGAGGCTGGCCATCCTTGACGAGCCTTCTGGCTTCTCCCCAATCATCCAATCCCCAATCATCCAATCATCCAATTCTCCTGTCTAGTACCTCCCCAGGTAGCTGTCCACCTCCCACTTGCTCACCTGGAGGTTGTACTGCAGCACCTCGGCGCGCTTGGCTTCGAGGAAACGCTCGGTGAGGTGCTCGCCCAGGGCGCCGGAGATCACCTTGTCCTTCTCGAACTGCTCCAGCGCGGCGTGCAGGTCGCGCGGCAGCTCGTCGATCCGGTACTTGCGGCGGTCGCGGTAGCTCATGGTGAAGATGTTGCGGTTCACCGGTTCGCGCGCGGCGAGCTTGCGCTCCACGCCGTCGAGCCCCGCGGCGAGCTGCACCGTGAGCGCCAGGTAGGGATTGGCCGAGGGATCGGGCATGCGCAATTCGCAGCGGGTACCGAGGCCGCGGCGATCGGGGATCCGGACCAGGGGGGAGCGATTGCGCATCGACCAGGCCACGTTCACCGGCGCTTCGTACCCCGGGACCAGGCGCTTGTAGCTGTTCACCAGCGGATTGGTGATGGCGCAGAAGCCGCGGGCGTGCTGCAGCAGGCCCTCGATGTAGGACAGGCCCACCTTGGAGAGCTGGTGCGGCGCCTTCGGATCGAAGAACGCGTTTTCCTTGCCCTTGAACAGCGACTGGTGGGTGTGCATGCCGCTGCCGTTCTGGCCCTGGATCGGCTTGGGCATGAACGAGGCCACGAAGCCGTGCCGGTTGGCGACCTCGCGGACGATGAACTTGAAGGTGGTGATGTTGTCCGCGGTGGTGAGCGCATCGGCGTACTGGAAATCGATCTCGTGCTGGCCCGGGGCGACCTCGTGGTGCGCCGCTTCGACCTCGAAGCCCATGATCTCCAGCTGATCCACGATCACCCGCCGCAGTTCCTCGCCCTTGTCCACCGGGGTCAGGTCGAAGTAGGCGCCGTTGTCATGGGTGGTGGTGGTCACCGTTCCATCCGGCGCCTTCTCGAACAGGAAGAACTCGGCTTCGCAGCCCGCCATCATCTGGAAGCCCATTTTCTTCGCCTTCTCCACCTGGCGCTTGAGCGTCATGCGGGGGCAGCCGGGGAAGGGCTTCTCATCCGGGGTGTAGATGTCGCAGAGCATCCGGGCCACCCGTCCGCCCTCGTCCTCGTAGGGCAGCACCCGGAAGGTGTCCAGATCCGGCTTGAGCAGCATGTCGCTCTCCTCGATCCGGACGAAGCCTTCGATGGACGAGCCGTCGAACATGATCTCGCCCTCGAGCGCCTTCTCGAACTGACTGCGGGGGACTTCGACGTTCTTGTTGATACCCAGGATGTCGGTGAACTGAAGCCGGAGGAAATCGACGCCGAACTGGTTGGCCAGCTTGAGGATGTCCGCCTTCTTGGAGCCGGAGAGGTTCCGGGGGAATTCGGAGACGCGGGGTCTGGTACCGGGGGAGTTGGACATGGGATCGGGGATCAGGGTTCAGAGTTCAGAGTGCAGGGTGCAGAGTGCCGGGTGCCGGGTGCCGGGTGCCGGGTGCCGGGTGCCGGGTGCCGGGTGCCGGTGGAACGCGGCGGGAATGTAGCGGTGTGTCCCCAGGAATGCAAAAAGCGCACGATTCTCCGTGCGCCATGGCAAAACTCCGGGTGTGGAGTCGCAATTTCAGCCAGCGATCCGACCGAGATGACACTTTTCCATCACCCACGATCTCCCACCCTGCCCCCTCACCCGATCAGGCGGCACTCTGCACTCTGCACTCTGCACTCTGCACTCTGCACTCTGCACCCTGCACCCTGCACTCTGCACTCTGCACCCTGCACTCTGCACTCTGCACTCTGCACCATCTACCCCAGACTCTCCAGAATCTTCCACAACTCCAGCGGGCTGAAATCGTTGAACCGGTCGAGCACCGCCTGCTCGCTCCATTCGAGGAAGATCCAGCCGGTGGTCCGGCGGCGGGCTCCCTGGAGAAAGTGCACGCGGCCGGCCATGCCCTGCCCCCGGGGGCGGGTCTCGAGGTAGACGCTCCAGCGAGCCTCGCTTCGGGCCAGATCGCCCAGATGGCGGGCGTTCGGCGCCTCGGAGATGGGTGAGGTGGGCGGCATCCTGGGCTGGCCCATGGCGGCAGCGCTCGTGCGGGGGATGGTTCACGCTACACGGTCGGCGCCGGGGGGACAAGGCGGGCGGGCGGGCGGGCGGGCGGGCGGGCGGGCGGGCGGGCGGGCCCGAAGCTCGCGGCTTTTCACCGGAGCGTCAAGCCAGCTGCCCGCTCACCGCTCGTGGTTCGTGGAAGCTACCCGCAGACGCCGGACGACCGCCGTCTGGGGCGTTTAGACTAGAGGCGATCAAGTAGCGACCTTCCAGGTCCCTCCGCTCGATCCCTGAGCCACCCGGCGGCCACCATGAGAAGGAGCCCGATGGCACCTGCCCAGAAGATGGCAACCACCCACCTGGCGGGGGCAGAGGGGAGCAGAAACGGCCCCGCGACCAGAAACATCATGCCAGTGCCCAGGAGCTCAAGGCGTTCGTACTTGATGATTGCCGCATCTCTAGCCGTGGCCGGGCGTGGCCTCCGCAGGTGAATCACAATACGACGCACTATGATCAGCAGCCCGCCGACCGGGAGAAGCAGCTTGGCGATCGTTCCGGGATCCATGCCCTCGCCTGTTGTCAGCACCGACCGCGTGGCTTTGCTGGTCCGCGGACTCGTCGGCCAACCCTCAGGAGGCTGACCGCGCTAAACCGACCGGACGGGCCCTGAAAGTCCGAGCTGGAGGCCGGCGGCGATGGGAGTGGAGGAAACACCCGCCGCTTACCCTTTATCACGCCAGCTTTGCCAGACAGCTGCGGAGTAGAGGGGGACGCAGATGCAATACACCACGACCGATACTGGGATGAGGTCCCTCTGCCAGTCTTCCGGTGCGATCAGGAGCGCTACAGCCCCAGGCACCAGGGGAAGGCCGGCGACCATCGCAACTAGCAAGGCGCCCCAGTACCGGACGGTAAGGGGCCGCAGGACACCTGCGACCACGCCGACGAAGAGGCAGGCAAACCAGTAGAATGCGACGAGGAGCGCGGCTCTGCCCAGACCGAAGGCCTTGGCAAGCTCGCCGCCAGCGATTGTGCCGACCACCAACCCACCCGCGGTCTGAACCGCCCCGGGTATCCCAGAGACTCGGTTAGTTGAGTGCGCCGGCCGGTGCGCCGGCCTGCGCGCGGTGAAACTGCTCCTCGTACTCCGCCGGTGGTACATGCCCCAGCGATCCCATCAGGCG
>JBFXBG010000074.1:0-18242 GCA_050183505.1 Gemmatimonadales bacterium
GCGGCCGGGCGGGCCTTCTCACCCGCCGCGTTGCTCCGGGCGGCCGGTTTGCGGGTGCAGCCAGCCAGGGAAGCCAGGGCGAGGCCAATCAGCAGAAACTTCACGAGCCGGAACTCCATGGGAGACACTGAAGAGTGAAAATAGCACGCCCCCGGGGCTCCTGCTCCCCCGGGGGCACTGCTCCGGTACGAAACGGCGGTCAGGACAGGGTCTCGTCGGGCTCTTCCGGAAGAAACCGCTTGTCCATGAGGAACCAGGTGCGGCCTCCGATATAGTTCCTGCGGGTAAGCACCCGATTCCAGCCGAAGGCCAGCAGGAACGCCTCCGACCGGAGGTCGTCGGTCCAGAATTCGGCCAGATGCGTGCCGGCTTCGATGGCCCGCTGCTCGAATGCCTGGAGCAAGCGGTGGGCGTGACCCCGGTGACGTTCTTCCGGGGCGACCGCCAGTTCCAGCAGCTGGGCGACCCCACCCTGCAGCGAATACCGCAGGCCCCCGATCCAGTCACCGATCTCGTTGCTCAGTACGAGATAGTGCTCGTCCCGGTAGAGGTCTTCGCCGGTCTCATCATCATGCCGCTGGACGAGGTCCGCGAACCAGTCCGCGAACTCCTCGCCGCGTTCCATCTCGCGGATGATGATCTCCCCGGTGTCGTTGATCGCCATGCTCACCTGCCTGTGGCCGCCATTTCTGATTGCCCGGGAAATAACGAGCAATCTTGATGCCATTTCGAAGTGCCCTCCCACCGGGGCCGATCGGGTGTTCCCAACTACGACGTTAAGCTCAAATCGTTTGTTGGCAAGGCCTTATGCGGCGATGCCTGGTGTCGCCCCTGCGCGGCACCCTGCCGCATCTGTCCTTTCCCGGGTCCACTGTCCGCCCGGTTCCGGCCTCCCCGCCTCCTGTCTGGAATAACTCGGCAGGTCACGGAAAGTTCCCACCTTCTTCAGGATCTGACGCTTAGGTTTCAGTCGAACGCACGTCCGGGACCGCACGCCACGGGAGGGAGCAACATGACCACGACATCGCCGCCCGGCCGCCGGGTCACCGTCCGCTGTGCCATCTGTGGCGTGCTCAATCGCATCGATCTGGCCCGGGTGTCGCAGGGGCCGAAGTGTGCCGAGTGCGGCCGGCCGATCCTGCTGGATCGCCCGGTCCGGACGACGGACGAGGACTTCCAGCGCACGATCGAGTCGGCCGAAGTGCCGGTGCTGGTGGATTTCTACGCCGACTGGTGCGGACCCTGCCGGATGATGGCGCCCCTGCTCGACGACTTTGCCCGGTCCCACACCGGCCAGGTACTGGTCCTCAAGCTGGATACCGATGCCAACCCGGCCACTGCCCGGCGCCTCGGCATACGCGGAATCCCCACGCTCATCGCGTTTCGCAACGGCCATGAGAGCGGCCGGCATGTCGGAGTGGCGGATGCGGCGAGACTGATCGAACTCACGCGCGAACCCTGACAGGTGTGCCGCACCCCGCCTCTCACTTCTCACTTCTCACTTCTCACTTCTTACTTCTCACTTCTTACTTCTCACTCCACTAGATCCCCACCACCACTCCCACGCCCAGCCCCACAAGCCCCAGCAGGGCCAGAATCCCCACGACCGGCAGGGCGAAGCGAAGCCATTCTTCATACTTGACGCCGGCGGCGGCGATCATCGCCATGAGTGCGCCGTTGGTGGGGGTGAGCAGCTCACACAGACCGGCGCCGTACTGATAGGCCAGCACCGTCACCTGCCGGGACAGCCCCAGCAGATCGGACAGGGGGACCAGCAAGGGCATGGTGAGCACGGCCTGGCCGCTGGTGCTGGGAACGGCCACATGGACCAGCGACTGCAGTCCCATCATCCCGGCTGCGGAGGCGGTGAGCGGCAGTTTCGCCAGGGGCGAGAACAGGGTGGCGACGATGGTATCGATGATCTGGCCCTGGCTCAGGACGACATAGATGCCGCGGGCGAACCCGATGAGCAGCGCCGCGTACGCCAGCGCCCGGAACCCTTCCACGAACGCGTCGGCCGTTCCCTCCAGCTTGAGCCCGCCCAGCAGCCCGGCGAGGACGCCCATGACGAAGAACATGGCGCCCAGGGCATTGAAGTCCCAGCCGGCGCGCAGCGCGACCAGGAAGAGTCCGAACGCCGTCAGGACACAGGTGAGCACGGCCAGGTGGCGCCACGACCTCCTCGACGCGGCGGCGACGTCGGTCGCCTCGGGTGGATGCGGATGCCGCCGGGCATAGCGGGCGGTGGCCCAGAGCCAGATCCCCAGGGCCGGGATGAGGAACAGGATGCGGAAGAGCTTCCCCGAGCCGATCGGCAGGTCGGCGACCTGCTGGGCGATTACCACCTGGAAGGGATTGACCGGGCTGAAGGCGGCGCCGACCGCCGCCACCCCCAGGCTCATGGCCACCGCCGTGAGCCGGTCGAAGCCCGAGCGCCGGCAGAGGAGCAGCAGGACGGGGACGAACGCGATCAGTTCTTCCTGCGTCTGGATCAGGATCCCGCCCATGGCGAACGCCAGCCCGGCGACCGGAATGATGAGCGCCTTCCGGTTGGCCAGCCGGCGGAGCAGGGTATCCACCAGTGAGCGCAGGGCGCCGGTGGCCTCCACGACCGTGAAGGCGCCTCCGATCAGAAACACGAAGAAGATCACCTCGGCGGCGTCGAGCATCCCCAGGGGGACGGCGGTGATGACCTGGAACGGGGTGACCGGGGTCGGCTCGACCCGGTGGTAGGTCCCGGCGACCACTACCTCCCGGCCGAGAGCTTCGTCCTGCCGCCGCTCGAAGCTCCCGGCGGGAATGATGTAGGAAGCGGCTGCCGCCAGCAGAATGCCGGCGGACAGCAGCACCAGCGGGTGGGGAATCTTCAGGCGCAAGGCCGCGTGCCGGCCGCGCTACACGGCGCCCCTACCGGGTGCGGCACTGGCTCGAGACCGGGGGCTTGTTGGAGCACGCGATGACGTCGTCCATGCCGTTGGTGATCGGGCCGCAGGCGGTGGTCTGCGCCGAACGGATCGCGGACTTCTCGTCCTCGTGCGAGGCCGTGGCGCAGTTCTGCTGGCCGTTGAACTCGACGCAGACGTCGCAGACGACCTTCTGCGCCGAGAGCGTGTTGTACGCCAGCAGAGCGACAAAGGCCAGAACGGCGATGATGGTGATGATTCTTCCGCGGCTCATGGTGCCTCCATTGCGTTGCTAACCCCGCAGGGCGCCGAGCACGAGCGGGAGCCCGCCCAGCAGCCAGATCAGGACGCCGACCACCACTGCCTGTCCCGTGCTCACCTTGCCCTTGACCTTGATCCCGATGGCCAGCAGGACGGTTCCCCAGAGTGTGAACAGGTCCAGCCGGGCCATCAGGCCGGTCAGGAGCGCCCCGGCGGTATCGGGATCCAGAAAGCGTCCGGGCCCGATGCTGACGCTGAGCTGGCCGGTGAGCTTCTCTTCCGGGAGAATGGCGGCCTGAACCGCACTGGCGGCGTACTGCAGCAGCCGGGGGTACATCGCGAAGACCGCGATCATCATGGCGGACCCGAGATCGGCCACCGAGCCGACGATCTTTCCGACCAGCCAGAGGAAGAACCCCACCAGCCAGGGCAGGATCGCCAGCCCGATCATGCCGAAGAATCCGGCCATCTTGCGGCCGATGGCCATACCCTGCTCCAGCTGCTCCGCCGTCATGTTGGGATTCTGCCGGGCGACATCGGCCATGCGTCGCTGCAGCTCGGCATCCATGATCGGCCGGAACAGATCCGCGGTCGCGTAATAGAGGATGATGCTGAGCCCGATCAGCACCAGGAACGGGATGGCGATGTCCTTCCCGCTCCGGCGGGCGAACACCCGGGAGGGGGCGTAGAAGATCTCCAGCAGGTCTTCCCAGATGGAGGGTTGGGGCTCGGCAGCAGGGGTAGCGGTCATCCGAAACTCCCGGCAGATGGTGAGTCGGTCAGGCCCGGATCAGCGTTGCGTCCCGGCGACGATGTCCTGCACCCACTCGAGATACCCGGTGAACCCCCGTTCGACCGGCACCGCAGTGACCTCCGGAACATCGTAGGCATGGAGAGCGCGGAGGCGGACCTCGAGGCTATCATAGACCGCCGTGTCGGTCTTGAGCTGGCACACCCATTCGGTCGCCTGATCCAGCCGCCCCTCCCACCAGTAGTGGCTGGTGATCGGGCCACCGATTTGCGCGCACGCCGCCAGCCGTTCCGCTACCAGCGTCCGCCCCAGCCGCTCGGCCTCCTCACGGGTTGCGCAGGTAGTGGTGACCAGGAGCAGAGGCATGGGAGGCGGTTCAATCGGGTGATTGGATGACTGGAGATTGGATGGTCAGGAGCATGCCGATATCTCCCGGGGTAACCAGCCACGCCGCGCAACAAACCGCCCCAATCATCCAATCACGAATCATCCAATCACCAATATCACGACGGGATCTTCGTCTCGTCCCCGGTCCTGCCGTCGTTGATGGGAACCACACCGACCCGCCAGCCATTCTTGAACTGCACGGTGAGGCGATACCCGATGGTATCGGCCTGGATATTCACCACATCGGGGAACTTGCGGGCATATTCCATGGCGACGCGCGCCTGCGCCCCGGCGCCGGAATTGTAGGGCCGGGCGAATTCCCGTCCGATCGCCACCGCGATGGCCTGATTGCGGCCGTAGGTCGCGTATTCGTCGGCCGGGATGAGCCCGTCCTGCACGGAGATGTGGTCCTGGAAACGGTAGTTCCGGCAAGCACCGATCAGTAACAGGGTTACGGCAGCGACGGCCAGGCGTTTCATAGTGGATTCATGAAGGGGACTGATACTTGCGGTACCGTCGGCCGGGGCGGACGGCGGGGCCGCAGAATAGTCGTGCGAAACCCCATGGATGTAAAGACCCCGTTGCTGTATATAGACTGACGATCCCGTCTGCGGTCGCTTGCCCCGCGCCACCCCGTCTGGAAGGGGGAGGGGCGGCGCTTACTCTGTTGGAGAATCCGGCGTTGATGAACCGTCTCGTTCGCTGCTGGCCCGGCCCGCTTCTGGCCGCGGCGGTCCTGGTGGTTCCGCCCGTGGCGGCCGCCCAGGAGATCGTACCGGCGCCGACCCCGGCGGTCGGTGGGGGACTGACCTGGTGGGAAGGAGCCCTGGCGCTCGGGGGGATCGCCGCCCTGACGGCGCTCGATCCTCCGGTGCAGCGTTTCGCTCAGGACAACCGGGGTTCGATCACCAACGACCTCGCGTCGGCCGCCCGGCACTTCGGACAGCCGGAAGTCTACGCGACGGCGAGCCTGGGTCTGGTGGCTGCCGGCCTCATCTCCGGCAATCGCGGCCTCACCCATGCGGGTGTCCGGGTCACCTCGGCGGTGCTCACCACCGGGGCCGTGGCCCTCGGGGCCAAGTTCGTGGCCGGGCGCGGACGGCCGTCGGAACCGGGGATCGACCACGACGATTTCTTTCCCCTCTCCCGGCACAGCTCCTTCCCCTCGGGCCACACGGCAATGGCCTTCGCGCTGGCGACTTCCCTCTCCCAGGAGATCCACAACTCCTGGGCCAGCGTCGGACTCTATACCCTGGCTACCGGCACGGCCCTCTCAAGGATCAACGACAACGTGCACTGGTTCAGCGACGTGGCCGCCGGGGCTGCCCTGGGCATCGTGAGCGCGAAGTTCGCGACCGGCCGGCTGCGGGTTTTCGGGATCGACGCACCATCGTTCATTCCCCGGGCCGGTGGGATGAGCGTCGGATGGAGCGGCTCATTCTGACCGGCCGGCCGGCCCGGGAATAGCGCGGGGCGCGGAATGGGTTGCCCAATTCCGCGCCCCGCATGATGTTGGAGGAGTCGGCCCCCCGGCCCGCCCGGCCCGTGCTCTTCCGCCTCAACCGGAGCGGCAGCGTGCAGCGACCCTCCCGCAGCTACACCGGCCCCTTTCCCGGCGCCGCCCGGGACCAGGCGCATCCCGCCAAGGGGAAGCTCCTCATCATCGACGATGACCGCTCGTTCGTCGCGCTGGCCGCGACCATCCTGCGGGACGCCGGCTATCTGGTGCTGGAGGCCTACGACGCCGCCCAGGGATTCATGTTCGCCTCCCATGAGCCGCCGGACCTGTTTCTGGTCGACATGCTGATGCCGGCAGGCGGCGGCATGAACGTCCTGGAACGGGTCCGGCACAATGAGCGGCTCGCCAAAGTGCCCATCATCGTCGTGACGGCCAGTACCGATGAAGGCCTGGAGGCGAAAGTGAAGGCCAAGGGCGCCGATCACCTGCTGCAAAAACCGCTGGACCGGGACAGCCTGCTGTCTCTGGTGGCCGAGGCGCTCGCTCCCTCCGGAAAGCCGCAGCCCCTGCGGACCTACCGCCCGAAGCCGCAATAACCAAACATACGCCGAAATCAAGGTTGCCCTCGAGGATAATCCAGGGCACCTTTGGTGTTCCAAGGGTCCTTATGGAATACCTCAACGCCCGTGAAGCCGCGGCCATGCTCCGCCTCAACGTCAAACGGGTCCAGCGGCTGGCCCGGGACGGCGCACTGCCGGTGGTCCGGGTGGGACGCCGGTGGCTTTTTCCCAGAGCGGAACTCGAACGGATGCTCACGCCCGGGGGGGAGGCACGGGAGCCCGCCGGGGTGGAGCTGAGCGCCCGGAACCGTCTCCGGGGCCGCATCGTGAACCTCACTCTGGATGGGGTGATGGCGGAAGTGCGGCTGCAGATCGGCGCTCAGGAACTGGTCTCGATCATCACCCGGTCCTCGGCGGAGCGGTTGAAGCTGAGCGTGGGTGACGAAGTGCTGGCCGTGATCAAATCCACCGAAGTGATGATCGGTCGAGGCGCCGGATGACCCGGGGGGCGCGCTGTGTCGTGGGAGCCGTGTTGCTGCTTCCGGCCGGATCGGGGCGCGCTCCCAGGCCGGCACCGGTGGAGACCGTGACCGTCTTCGCGGCCGCGTCGCTCACCGAAGCCTTCCGGGAGATCGGTGCGGCGTATTCCCGGCAGCATCCCGGGACGGAGGTCCGGTTCAGCTTTGCCGGGTCCCAGCAACTGGAGGCGCAACTGGAGCTGGGGGCGCCGGCCGACATCTTCGCCGCGGCGGACGGGCGCTGGATGCGCCGCGCCGCGATGCAGGGATTGCTGGCGGGAGAACCCCGGGAGTTCGCCCGGAACCGTCTGGTGATCATCGTCCCGGGAGCCAATCCGGCCGGCCTCGGCTCGCCGCGGGACCTGGCCCGGCCCGGGATCGCCCTCGTGGTTGCGGCGGAGGCTGTCCCGGCCGGCCGCTACGCCCGGCTCATGCTCACCCGGCTGGGGCGGGCGGGTGGCCTGGGAGATTCCTTCCCGGCCCGCGTGCTGGCCAACGTGGTGTCCAGTGAGGAGAACGTGAAAGCCGTGGTGGCCAAGGTCCAGCTGGGCGAAGCCGATGCCGGCATCGTGTACCGCTCCGACGTAACGCCAACCGTGGCCCGGGCTGTCCGGACCATCGACATCCCCCGCGCAGCCAACGTGACGGCGTCCTACCCCATGGCCCTGTTGCGGGAGAGCCGTTCACGCGCGGAGGCCGAGGCGTTCATGGCGCGGGTGCTCTCGCCGGCAGGGCAGCGGATTCTACTCCGCCACGGGTTCAGTCCGGTGAGCGGAGGGCCCGGCTGGTGATGGTGCGCCGGCTGCTGCTCCGCGTGGGCGTGAGCTTCGCGGTGGGGCTGGGAGTGGTCTTTCTGGCTCTCCCGGTCGTGGCACTGGTCTGGCGGATTCCTCCGGCGCGGTTGCTGGCCCGCCTGGCCGACCCGATCGTCCTCGGCGCGCTGTGGCTGAGCCTGCTGACCGCGCTGGGCGCGACGCTGGCGGTTGTACTGCTGGGCCTGCCGCTGGCCTGGCTGCTCGCCTCGCGCAATTTCCGGGGGAAGCGACTGGTCGAGGTGCTGGTCGATCTCCCGATGGTGCTCCCGCCGACCGTGGCCGGTCTCGCACTGCTGCTCGCGTTCGGCAGGACCGGGCTGGCGGGCGGAGCCCTGGCGGTCTTCGGTGTGCGGCTGCCGTTTACCACCCTGGGCGTCGTGGTGGCGCAGGCGTTCATGGCCGCACCGTTCTTCATCGGCTCGGCCCGGGCGGGTTTTGCCTCGGTCGACCCGCGGCTGCTCGATGCGGCGTCCACGCTGCGTGCGTCCGAGGCGTTCCGGTTCTTCCGGGTGACCCTCCCGCTTGCGCTCCCCTCCCTGGTGGCCGGGGGAGTCATGGCGTGTGCCCGGGCGCTGGGGGAGTTTGGTGCCACCATCACCTTCGCGGGCAACCTGCCCCGGGTTACCCAGACGATGCCCATCGCCGTGTACGTCGCGCTGCAGAGCGACCTGGAGGCCGCGATCACACTGGCGGTGCTCCTGGTCATCCTGTCGCTCGCTCTCCTTCTCGGCCTTCGCGGAGCCGTCGGCCGGCTTTTCTGGAGCGGAACGCTTGCTGCGCGCCAACGTCCATAGACGGCTGGGCCGTCTGGAGCTGCATGCGGCGCTCGAGGTAGCCGCTGGAACGACGCTGGTGGTCGCCGGGGAAAGCGGGGCGGGCAAGACCACGCTGCTGCGCCTGCTGGCGGGTCTGGACACGCCCGACGATGGCGAGATCATGCTGGATGACCAGGTGCTGTTCCAGCGTGGCGCGGGGGTCGTCATGCCGGCCTCACGCCGGCCGATCGGGTACGTGGCCCAGGATTTCGCGCTCTTCCCCCATCTCAGCATCTTCGACAACGTGGCGTTCGGACTGCGGGCGCTGGGCCGGGCGCCGGCCGACGTCCGGCGCCGGGTGCAGGAGGTGCTCGGGCGTCTGGGCATCGCGGCCCTGGCCGATCAGCGTCCGGCGCAACTCTCCGGCGGCCAGGCGCAGCGGGCCGCGCTCGCCCGGGCGCTGGTCCTGGAGCCCCGGCTCCTGTTGCTGGACGAGCCGCTCTCCGCGCTGGATCTGCAGACCCGCCGGACGGTACGCGGCGAACTGCGGGATGTTCTGCGGGATCTGACCTGCGTTACCGTGTACGTGACCCACAGCCCGATGGAAGCGCTGGTATTCGGAGACCGCATCATGGTGATGGCCTCGGGGCGGACCGAGCAGAGCGGCACCCGGGAGGACCTGCTGCGCCGGCCGCGGTCGCCCTATGTGGCGGAGCTGATGGGCCTCAATCTGTTCCGGGGGGATATCGTGCATCGGGGCGAGGACGGCCTCGCGACCATTCGTTCGGCGGACGGCGAGATCGCGGTGGTGGATCCCGGCGGCGAGGGTGAGGTGTACGTCTCGGTGAGTCCGCGGGACATCTCGCTCTTTCTCGAGTCCCCGGCGGGCAGCGCGCGCAACGTGTTCCAGGGGCGGGTGGCCGAGCTCATACCGGAGCCGCCGTTCGGCGACCGTGTCCGGGTGGTGCTCGACACCGCGCCCGTCCTGGTGGCCGAGGTCACCCGGCACGCCGTTGCCGCGCTCGGGCTGCAGGAAGGCTCGCCGGTATACGCGTCCTTCAAGGCCACCGGCGTTGAAGCGTATCGATAAGACATCGGCAGGAGAGGCATACCATGAAGCACGGCATGTTCCCCGGGACCACCCGCGCCCTGGCAGGTCTCTGGGCCGCGGGTTTTCTGCTCGGCTTCGCCGCACCGGCTGCCGGGCAGTCGAAGGACGTCGTTTTCGCCACGACGACCAGCGTGCAGGACACCGGCCTGCTCGACTCGCTGGTGCCGCGCTTCGAGCGGCTGACCGGATACCGGGTGAAACCGATCGCGGTCGGCACCGGACAGGCGCTGGCGCTGGCCGGACGGGGCGAAGCGGATGTGGTGCTGGCGCACGCGCCGGACCTGGAAGCGCGCTACGTCAAGGACGGCGTGCTGATCGACCGTCGCCTGGTCATGGTGAACGACTTCGTACTGCTGGGCCCTCCCTCCGACCCGGCGGGCGTCGCGGGGATGACCGATCCGGCGGAGGCGATGCGGACCATTGCGCAGAGCGGGGCGGTCTTCGTGTCCCGGGGAGACAGTTCCGGCACGAATCTGCGGGAGCGGAGCCTCTGGGAGCACGCCGTCGACCGGCCGGCTCCGGAATCCTACATCGAGGTCGGGCAGGGCATGGCGGCCACGCTGCGGGTCGCCTCCGAGAAAGGCGGCTACACGCTGTCCGACCGGGGGACATACCTGGCGCTCCGGACGTCGCTGGCGCTCCGGATCGTGAGCCAGGGCGCCCCCGAACTCAAGAACTTCTACAGCGTGTCCCGGGTCAATCCGGCGTTCTTTCCGAACGTGAACGCGGCGGGGGCGCAGGCATTTGCGGCCTACCTGCTGGACCCGGCGACGCAGGCGATCATCGGCGCATTCGGAGTCGAACGGTTCGGGCAGCCGCTGTTCACCCCGGCGGCCGGCGACGCGGACCGGTAAGACGCGCGGGGTGAAACGGGAGGCGCCGGCCGGCACCCACCGCCCGTTTCGATCTCGGGAATCGCCGGACCGCGGCACCTCGTCGCCTGCTCATCTCTACCCTGTCGATCCATGGATCTGCTCTTCGACGGCTTCCGCCATGCGCTGCGGCTCATCCTGGCCGGGGACCCGGGCGTGATGGAGATCATGTGGCTGTCGCTCCGGGTCTCGGGGCTCGCCACCGGGCTCAGCGTGGTGGTCGGAGTTCCGTTCGGCGTGCTGCTGGGCCTGACGGCATTCCGGGGCCGGAACGTGGTCCTGGGTGTCATCAACACCGGCATGGGGCTGCCCCCGGTCGTGGTCGGCCTGGCCGTGACACTGTTCCTCTGGCGCAGCGGCCCGCTCGGGACGCTGGGGTTTCTCTACACGCCGGGTGCCATCGTCCTGGCCCAGTGGATCATCGCCCTGCCGGTGGTCGCGGGACTCACGGCGGCCGGCATCCAGCAGCTGGACCCCCGGTTGCGGCTGCAGCTGCTCGGCCTCGGGGCTTCCCGCGGCCAGCTCTTCTGGCTGCTGCTGCGGGAAGCCAGGTTGAGCGTGGGGGCCGCGGTGATGGCGGGATTCGGCGCGGTGATCTCCGAAGTGGGGGCCTCCATGATGGTGGGCGGCAACATTCTCCACCGCACGCGGACGCTGACGACCGCCACCGTGCTGGAGACGTCCAAGGGTAACTTCGATGCGGCCATCGCCCTCAGCATTCTGCTGCTGGCCGTGGCATTTCTGGTGACCATGATCCTCACGCTCCTGCAGCAGCGGGAGGGCCGGTGAGCGCGCGGCTGGAAGTCCGCGGGCTTCTGGTGCGGTATCCCGGCCACACGGCGCTCCAGGTCGAGCACCTGGCGGTCGAGGCGGGGGAGACCCTTGCGATCATCGGGCCAAACGGCTCGGGGAAATCCACACTCCTCCGGGTACTGGCGCTGCTGCAGCGTCCGGCCCGGGGCGAGTTGAGCGCGTTGGGCCGCCCGGTGCGCTGGCGTACGGGGGCGCTGCTGCCGATCCGGCGCCGCATGGCGGCGGTGTTCCAGGCGCCGCTGCTCACCAGCGCGTCAGTGGCGGACAACGTGGCGCTGGGCCTCCGGTTCCGGCACGTGCCGTCGGCCGAATCGAGACGCCGGGTCGAGGAGTGGCTCGACCGGTTCGGCATCCGGCACCTGGCCCGGCGCCAGGCCGGAACGCTCTCCGGGGGCGAAGCGCAACGTACCAGTCTCGCCCGCGCGTTTGCGGTCGGGCCCGACGTGCTGTTTCTCGACGAGCCCTTCGCCGCGCTGGATCCGCCGACCCGGGAAGCGCTGCTGCTGGACCTGGAGGCCGTCCTGCGGGAAGCCCGGATCACGACGGTGTTCGTCACCCACGACCGGAACGAGGCCATGACCCTGGCGACCCGAGTCGCCGTCATGATCGGAGGCCGGCTGATCCAGGTGGATACTCCCCGGAGGGTGTTTCACGCGCCGGCGTCGCTGGAGGTTGCCCGGTTCGTCGGCATCCAGAACACGCTGGCAGGGGCGGGAGAGGGCGGTGCCGTCCGGATCGGCGGAGCCACGCTCCGGACCGCAGCTCCGGCCGTCCCGGCCGGGGCGCTCGTCGTCTGCATCCGTGCCGAACGGGTGACCCTGTCCCGGGCATCGGCGCATTACATGGGCCCGGATGACAACGTGATGCTGGGGACCGTCACCCGGATCGTGCCCCTGGCCGGGCACGTCGAGATCCACCTCGACGTGGGGTTCCCCCTGCGGGCCGCCGTTCCCGAAACGGCCATGCCCCCCCTCCGGCTCGCCCCCGGGAGCGAGGTTCGGGCCTCCATCCCGGCGTGGGCGGTGCATGTGATCGGGGGCGGGCGGGCGGACAGCAGGTGTAGTTGACGTTTCCAGTCGGCAGTTCCGGTCGCCCTGGTCGTCGGCCCGCCTGCCCCGCCGCCCGCCTCCAATTATCTTCCCCAGCCCAACGCAAACGGTGAGCAAGAAATGAGTGGCGTATTTGACACCCCGATGCCGAAAAACGAGCCGGTTCTGGCCTACGCGCCCGGAAGCATGGAGAGGACGGCGCTCAAGGCGGGACTGCACCGCCTGAGCGGTGAAGTGGCCGATATCCCCTGCATCGTCGGCGGGAAGGAGATCCGGGGCAAGAAGGTGACCGACGTCGTGGCGCCTCACCGACATGCCCACGTGCTGGCCCGGGTGCATCAGGCAGCTCCGGAAACGGTGAAGCAGGCGGTGGCGGCCGCGGTGGAGGCCCGGCGCGGCTGGGCCGCGATGCGGTTCGAGGACCGGGCGGCGGTCTTCCTCCGGGCGGCCGAGCTGCTGGCCGGGCCCTGGCGGCCGGTCATCAACGCGGCGACCATGCTGGGGCAGAGCAAGACGGCGCACCAGGCCGAGATCGACAGCGCCTGCGAGCTGATCGACTTTCTCCGCTTCAACGTTCATTTCGCCGAGCGAATCTACCGGGAGCAGCCGCAATCCTCGCCGGGCATCTGGAACCGGATGGAGTACCGGGCCCTTGAAGGATTCGTCTACGCGATCACGCCGTTCAATTTCACGGCGATCGGGGGCAACCTGCCGACCTCTCCCGCCATCATGGGGACGACGGTCGTCTGGAAGCCGGCGAGCTCGGCGGTGCTGAGCAACTACCTCTTCATGCGGTTGCTGGAGGAGGCCGGACTGCCGCCCGGCGTCATCAACTTCGTGCCGGGCAGCGCGGGGCAGGTGAGCGACATCCTGCTGGAAGACCGGAATCTGGCCGGGATCCACTTCACCGGGTCTACCGAGGTCTTCCAGACGCTGTGGACCACCATGGCGAAGAACCTGCCGGGCTACGCCACCTACCCCCGGCTGGTCGGCGAGACCGGCGGGAAGGACTTCATCGTGGCGCACGCCAGCGCGGATGTCGACCAGCTGGCCGTGGGTATTCTGCGCGGCGCCTTCGAGTACCAGGGGCAGAAGTGCAGTGCGGCGTCCCGCGCCTACGTGCCGGATTCCCTCTGGCCGGCGCTCCGGGAGCGGCTGCTCGACATGGTGGCCGGTATCCGGATGGGGGATGTGGCGGATTTCCGGAACTTCATGGGGGCGGTGATCGACCGGAAGGCCTTCGAGCGGATCACGGGCTATCTGGACGGGGCGAAGAAGGCTTCCGGCGTCAAGGTGCTGGCGGGCGGCGGCGCCGACGACTCGACCGGATATTTCATTCAGCCCACGATTCTCCAGAGCGACGATCCGATGTACCGCACCATGTGCGAGGAGATCTTCGGTCCGGTGCTCTCCCTTCACGTGTACCCGGAGAAGCGCTGGACCGAGACCCTGGCGCTGGTGGATCGCACCAGCCCCTATGCGCTGACCGGCGCGGTATTCGCCCGGGACCGCCGGGCGGTGGTCGAAGCGGCGGCAGCGCTGCAGGATGCGGCCGGCAATTTCTACATCAACGACAAGCCGACCGGTGCGGTCGTCGGCCAGCAGCCCTTCGGCGGCGCCCGCGCCAGCGGCACCAACGACAAGGCCGGCTCCTATCTCAATCTGATCCGCTGGGTCTCGGCCCGCTCGATCAAGGAGACCTTCGATCCGCCCCGGGAATACGGGTATCCCTTCATGAAGGAAGAATGAGAGGATTGAGGGATTGAGGGATTGAGGGATTGAAGCGGGTTCCGCGAAGCTCCAACCGCCGAGGAGTCTCTCAATCCCTCAATCCCCTCAATCAACTCGATCACTGATCCCGGTAGATCCTCCCTCCCTTCATCACCCACTTCACCCGCTGCAGTTCGGTGATGTCGGTCAACGGGTCGTTGGCCACGGCGATGATATCCGCGTAGCGTCCCGGCGCGATGCTGCCCAGGTTGTCCTGCTGGTCCAGCAGTGCGGCGGCGACGCTGGTGGCGGACCTGATGGCCTGCATCGGCGTCATGCCGTAGCGGACCATGTAATCGAGTTCCTGCGCCTGGTTCTCGGTCCAGGCATATCCGCCGGCGTCGGTGCCCAGCGAGATGCGCACCCCGTGTTTCAGGGCTTCCCCGAAGGCGGCCCGTTCGATATCCACCAGTTTCGGCCAGATCCCGCCGCGGCCCTCCGCCACGTAGACGCCGACGAAGATGGTGGGGCACCAGTAGACGCCCTGGGCCACCATCCGGTCCATCAGGTCCGGCGTGAGGCCGTCGCCGTGCTCGATTGAGTTGACGCCGGCGCGGAGCGCCGCGTCGATTCCGTCCCACCCGATGGCGTGTGCCGCCACCTTGCGTCCCAGCCGGTGGGCCTCGTCCACCAGCGCCTTCATCTCCTCGTCGGTGAAGTTGACCCAGCTGTGGAGCCGGCCATCCTCGCCCAGGTAGTACCGCCGGTCGGCGTAGAACTTGATCCAGTCGGCGCCGTACTTGACCTGCTCCCGGACCGCCTGGCGTATATTGTCGGCCCCGTCGACGATCTGGACGCCTTCCGGCACGCGCAGTTCCCAGGAGTACCCGGAGAGCGGATACATGCCGGTCGGCGCCATGGCCCGGGTGGATACGAACAGCCGGGGACCGGGGATCACGCCCTGGTTGATGGCCCGCTTGACGTCCACGTCGGCGTACATTGCGCCTTCGGTCTCCACGTCCCGCAGGGTGGTGAATCCGTTCATGAGGGCGGTGCGGACCGCGCCGACGGCCCGAATCGTGCGATACGGGATGCTCTCCTTGAGGAGCTGGTCATCGTACTCCTGGGCCGTGATGTCCCCCTGCAGCAGGATGTGGGTGTGGTTGTCGATCAGGCCCGGCAAGACCGTCATCCGGGACAGGTCCACGATCCCCGCACCCCGTGCCTGGCGGGCCACCTCGGCCCAGGGGCCCACCGCCGTGATGCGGTCGCCTTCGACCAGGATGCCCTGATCCGCCCGGGGCCGGTCGCCGATCCCATCGATCAGGCGGCCGGCGTGAATCAGCAGGCGGGCCGGGGCGGTCTGGGCGGCGAGTGCCCCGGGTACGGCCGACAGGAGGAACAGGCAGCTCAGCAGGCGGCGCATGGGAAACCTCGACGGGCTGGAAGTATCGGATACCGGGGAAACCGGCCGGGGGCGGCATTAACGATACCCGGGACGGGGCATCGCGAAAGCCCCCTATTCCCACCGCCGCCCGCCGCAGGTAGTCTACGGGCGTTCCGCAACCGGGTTTTGACGGGGGAGGCAGGCCGTGCCGATGGACATCATGGTGCCGGACCAGAAGGATCCGCTGCCGCAGCGGGGCAACCCGCTGCTGGGAGTGCTCCGCGCGGGCGGTACCATGGGCTTCGTGGCGTTTGTGGTGCTGTTCGCGATGGTCTTCTCCGAAGGCGAGGTCCGGTTCCCGCACCTGCAGCTGGTGGTCGAACTCTCGACCCTGGCCCTGGCGGGATTCGTGATCAGCTGGTGGCGGCCCAGGCTGGGCGGGGCCATCATGGCCCTGGGGATGATCGGCGCGCTGTTCGTCACGCCGATCCGCCTGCTGGACTGGCGGCCGTATTTCTTCGCCTTCGAGGGGTTGCTCTCCCTGGTCGGGGTCCTGCTGGTTGCCCTCCGGCTGGTGCGGCGCTGACTAGTGGACCATGGCGCCGCCGGCCTTGGCCCGCACCGTGCGGAAGAAGAAGAGCAGCGGCAGCGCGGCGAGGAACGCCACTCCCATGATCAGAAAGACCTTCTCATAGGCGATCATGGCCGCCTGCCGGGAGGTCAGCAGCTCCAGCAGTTGAACGGCCTTGAGCCGGGCCTCTTCGACCGTACCGCCCGAGCGCAGCATGGCCTGGGTCATCCGGCCGAGCCAGTCGCGCAGCGTGTCGCTGTAGAGGGTCAGGTGGGACGACATCGCGCTCCGGCCCTGCTCGCTGAAATGGCGGATCAGCGTCGCGGTGACGGCGATGCCCATGCTGCCGCCGAGCTGCCGGGAGAGGTTGAACAGCCCGGTCCCCTGGGGCAGCTGGACCGACCTCAGCGTGGCGACCGCCACGTTGGTGAGCGGCACGAACACCAGCCCGAGCCCGGCGCCCCGGAAGATCATCGGCCAGAACAGATCGTGCATGCCGATGTCGGTCGTGAAGTGGTAATGCATCCACATCGCCAGGAAGAACAGGCCGGCGCCGATGGTGATGCTGGCGCGCGGATCGAACCGGTTGCCCAGCCGTCCGCCGATCGCCATCGCGACCGCACTCGCGATGGCGCCGGGCAGGATCACCTTCCCCGTATCCCAGGCCGAGTAACCCAGTAACCCCTGCAGGAAGACCGGCAGGGCGAACACGCTGGAGTACAGGGCGAATCCCAGAATCGCGCCGAAGGTCACGCCGGCGGCGAGCTGCCGGTCCCGCAGGACCTTGAGATCCACCACCGGATGCTCGGTCCGGAGCTCATGCCAGACGAACAGGGTAATGCCCAGGATCGCCGCGATGGTTTCGGTGACGATCTCCCGGCTGGCAAACCAGTCCTTGGCCTCGCCCCGCTCGAGCAGGAGCTGGAGCGACCCGATCCCGATGATGAGCAGGGCCAGCCCGAACCAGTCGACCGTGTGGGTCCGCTCGCTCACCGCCTCCGGTTCCGGCACGTTCTGCCAGGTCATGAACGCCGCCAGGAGCCCCAGCGGGACGTTGATGAAGAAGATCCAGGGCCAGGAGTAGTTGTCGGTGATCCAGCCCCCCAGGGTCGGACCCAGTGTCGGGCCGACCATGACCCCCATGCCGAAGAGGGCCATGGCGGTACCGCGTTCATTGACCGGGAAGACGTCGAACAGGATCGCCTGCGCGGTCGAGATCAGCGCGCCCCCGCCGATTCCCTGGACGATCCGCCAGAGGACGAGTCCCTCGAGGGTGCCCGCGTTGCCGCACATGAAGGAGGCGAAGGTGAATAACAGGATGGACCCGGTGTAGTAGTTCCGGCGGCCGAACCGGGCCGAGAGCCAGCCCGTGAGGGGCAGGATGATCACGTTCGCCACGATGTAGCCGGTGCTCACCCAGGCGATTTCCTCCAGGGTGGCGCCCAGGCTGCCCATCATGTGCGGGATGGCCACGTTCACGATGCTGGTATCCACCAGCTCGAGCACGCTGGCCAGTACCACCGCAAAGGCGATGACGTACCGGGCCCGGTAGATCTCCCCGCGGTCCCGGACCCGGGGCCGCAGCGGCAGGGCAATCGCGGTCACGGCGTCAGTGGGTCGTGATGGTGACGTTCACCGACATGCCCGGCCGGAGCGGCCAGGCCGGATCCGGGTCGGTCACGGCGATCTTTACCGGTACCCGCTGTACCACCTTGGTGAAGTTGCCGGTGGCGTTGTCGGGCGGCAGCAGGGCGAACCGGGCGCCGGTGGCCGGGCTCAGGCTCTCGACTTCGCCGTGGAACGTCCGGCCCGGGTAGGCGTCCACGCTGAATTCGACCGGATCGCCGGGGCCGACATCCCGCAACTGGGTCTCCTTCAGGTTGGCACTGACCCAGACATCGCTGAGCGGGACCAGCGACATGAGACTCTGTCCGACCTGCACCAGTTCACCCGGCTCGACATTCCGTTTGGCCACGACGCCGGCCTCCGGCGCGGTGATCACCGTGTATCCCAGTTGCAGCCGGGCGGTCTCCACCGCTGCCTGTGCCGCGGCCAGCCGCGCGTCCGCGCCCCTCAGGGCCGCCATGGCCGCGCCGACCTGGCTCTCCGCCGCCGAGGCCTGGCGCCGGGCGGCTTCGAGATTGGCCGCGGCCGCGTCGAAACCGGCCTGGGCCGCGTCCAGTTGCTGCGGCGGGACGATGTTCCGGGCCGCCAGCCGGCGATACCGCTCGAGATCGGCGGCGGCCTTCCGCCAGGCCGCCTCGGCCGCGGCCACACCGGCATCCGCACTCGAGGCGGATGACCGCGCCGCCGCCAGCTG
>JBFXBG010000075.1:0-18195 GCA_050183505.1 Gemmatimonadales bacterium
CTTGACGAGCCCATCGACCAGGGCGAGTCCCAGGCCGGTACCAACGCCGGGCGGTTTGGTGGTGAAGAACGGCTCGAAGGCCCGGGCCTGGGTCATGTCATCCATCCCGGCGCCGGTGTCGCTCATGCTGATGGTGACGTAATTGCCGGGCTCCACCCAGGGATGGGTGGCGATGTACCCCGCGTCGAGGTGCTGCAGGTAGGCCGCCAACTCCAGGGTCCCACCCTGGGGCATCGCATCCCGGGCATTCGTGGCAAGGTTGAGCAGGATCTGCTCGATCGCCGTGGGGTCGGCCCGGATGGCGGGCAGCGTGGCCGGAATCCGGGTCACAATGCGGACCGACTCCGGGATGACCCGCGGCAGGATCTTCGCGACGGCCTCCAGCAAGGGGGCCGGCGCGAGCGGTCGCGCGGCGAGCACTTCCCGGCGGCTGAAATTGAGCAGGCGGCGAATCATCGTGGCGCTTCGCAGGGCGGCGTCCAGTGACTCCCGGACGTCGGCCACGAGCGGACTGGTGGGGGGAAGCTTCACCAGCATCTGCTCGGCGTTGCTGATCACCACGGTCAGCATGTTGTTCAGGTCATGGGCGACGCCCCCGGTGAGCTGCCCGACCGCTTCCATCTTCTGCGCCTGCCGTAGATTGGCCTCGAGCGCCTGCCGATCGGTGACGTCACGGATCGAGGCGATGACCAGCCGCTCCGTGCCGCTCGCCAGCGGACTCAAGAGAATCTCGGCGGGAAAGACCGTCCCATCCTTCCGGCGGGCGCTCACGGTCCGGCCTTGCCACATCGGATGCGCCGCCGGCGCGGTCTGGTAGATCTGCCGGAGGCGCGGATGCCGGCCCCGGGCGGCCTCGGGCACCAGCACCTCGACCGACTGCCCGAGGAGCTCCGCCCGGGTGTAGCCGAACATGGTTTCGACGGGATGGTTGACCAGCTGAATCAGGCCGGCCGCGTCGCTCACAACCACGCCGTCCGGGGAGCCTTCGAGGACCTCCCGGAGCCGCCGCTCCGCTTCGGCCAACTGGCCGGCCGCGGCCGCGCGTTCCTCCGCGACGGCCCGCTCGAGCGTGCTCTCGATCCGATCCCGTGCCTGCAGAGCCGCCGCCATCTGCGCCTTGGCCAGCAGACCGAGACCGGCCAGCACCCAAAGCACCCCGACGACGGCCCCGCGGGCCAGAGCTTCCCGCCCCAGCCACGGCGCCCCCGGCATGTGGGTCAGGAACCAGCCGGCCCCCACCAGCACGGTACACAAGGCGGCCACGCTGACCAGACCGCGGCGGTTCTGGAGGCCGATCGCCCCCACCGTCGGAATGGCGTAGAGGGCGAGCAGGTCGAGGTCGGGGCGGGCGGCGAGATCCAGCCCGAAGATCAGCATCGCGGACAGGAGGCAGCCGGCCGCAATCCAACCCTGCGCCGGTACTACGAAGGCGCCGGCGATGGACTCCCGCAGTCGCGGTCTACGACTCATCCCACCTCCCGCGCTGGCGCGCCGCCCTTCCGGGGGTGAAGGGTGACGCCATGTTCAGTATCCGCCGTCTCAGCGGGAAACACAAGGGCCCAGGTCCCTATTCCAAGCGCTCCGGCCCCAAGCGGTTGCGGCACCGTGGTCGGGACGCTGGACGGTCCGGTGCTACCCCGCCCAGCCCTCGGCAGGCCGGCACGCATGGAAGGCTACCGGTGGTCGTGGGAAGTGGGAGATTCCGGTTGGGTCAGTTGGACCCCGCGCCCTCGGCCCAGGCATGGGCCTCGGCCAAGGCGGTCAGGAGCAGCCCGCGGACGCTGACGAGCCCCGGCGGGCAGAGCCGCTCGAGCAGCTGCAGGTCGGCGAGCACGTCCTGGGGATCCGGCAGGACGTGCTCGGCCGGAAGACGGTTCCGGAGCCGGCGGATCCCAGCGAAGAACCCCCGGACCAGGTCGGGCTCCCCCAGGGCGAGCGCGGTCAGGTCCGGATCATCGACGATGTCGTCGAGCAGCTGGTGGATGGTGTCGAGGGGGAGGGGCATGCGGGTCAGGTTCGAGAGGACAGATCAGCAATGAGCAGCCTCAATTCTGCTACGAGGGTAGCAGCAAGGTCTTTGGTAGTTTAGGCTCCTGCAGGATTCGATGAGGGGGAATCAAGTTCCGCCACCGTCGGAGAAGGTTGGCCAAGTCGCGCTGGTCCCCGGCGATCCACCCCTGCTCGGCGGCGAATCGGACCATGCTGGCAACATTCGCCTTCTCTGCCCACCTCTCGCCCCATTTGGTGGAGGAGTCACCCTCGCGTACCATGCACACATCGAGTAGGAGGGCCTCGATCGAGGAAGCTGCCCGCGAGAACAGCTGCCGACTTCCACATCCCCATCGCCTGCAGGCGGCCAAGTTCCTCAAGGGCAGACTGCAGCAAGGTGTCGAGGGCTCTGTTCGCGAGTCGATATCGGGCTGGTAGCCCCGGGGTGTCCGGCTGCGGAGTGGCAGAGCGGCTCTCGCTCCACAATAGTCGGCTGATCTGCCGCGCTTCCGCTCCGACTCGTTTCTGAACGGCCAGGGAGCTAAGGTCGACGATCGGCCTTCCGCAATCCGCAGGCGATACACTTGCCTGTCCCATGGGAAAAGTTTCCGTGTTCCCCTTCGCAGAACCCTCGCTCGCATACGCTGCAGTACCGTGCAGTCTGGCGCCGACGCCGGAACACGTCGGAACAGATCCAGCAATCTGCTCATTCCCCGTCGTCGATTAGCTCTTTCCCTGATCTCGTTGGCTCGACCATACTTCTTCTTCTCCTTCGCGATAGCTTGCCGGGAGGCATGGATCAGCGGAGCCAATGCTCCCAGAAGATCCCTCAAGGTAGGGCGAACGCCCCGGCCCCTGGCAGTTCGCCATCGATGATCCGAAGGCCGAATTCCAGGCAACGTCGAACCCCCTCTTCTTCGGTGTCCCAAGTGTCGGACGAATAGTACGGCTTCACATCCGTACCGCGCCGAATGTGAACCTCTGTACTCCACTTGCCATCCCCACGAGGGAGGGGCCGGGCTATCACGTGAAAGCCCTTGTAGGTGCACTCTCTATCCATTTGTCCATCCTTCACCTCTGATGGTCTAGACCTCACTGGCCATCATTGCGTCCGTTATCTCGCAGTATGCTGGCCAGCCGCGCCGCAAGCCCGGCCGCCACCGGTCACGACTGGGTCAGACCAGGTGGTGTGGGCTCCGCCTCGGGTTCGAGCTGCTGCACCGTGAAGTCCGCCTTGATCTGTCGTGCAACGCGGAGGACAGGCTCGGTATCCGCGACGACTAGCCGTCCTCCGGGGTACATTCACCCGGGCCACGTAGGCGATGCTGATGAGATGGGCGCGGAGCGGGGCCTCCGAATGGTACCCCCACATGCGGTCAAACGACTTCCGCTGCCCTGGCTTGAGATCCTCCAGCTGAGTGAAAGACAAGGTCCCCGTGAACTCCCGCCAGAGGTTGAAGGTCAGGACCCGTACCTCGAAAGCCTGTACGGAGTCCAAGGCCGCCATCTTCATGTCCACCTGGTAGCTGTAGAAGGGTTTGTTCTCGGTACCCTTCGCGCCCACGGGCTTCTCGAAGACCAGCCCAAGGCTCGAATCCACGACCATGTGCCACTCGAGCTCAAGGCTGGACTGACGACTGATCACGCTGAGCCGCGACGTCGGGATGGCCACGCTACCGCCAGAGGCCTTCAGGATGACCGCCGTACCCACCTGATCGAGCACGACAGGGTCCTGAGCAAGGGCCGCCATCGGCCAGCCCATGGCGAGCGCAACAGCAGCAACAGGCGTCCACTTCATCGGTCCAACCTCGTTCAAGATTGGGAGGAGATTCCAACACCCTTGCATGTCGAGTATGCTGACTACTCGCCACGCCGCAAGCCCCCTCCCTGTCGCGAATCTGGCCCCTGCTGCCGTATTTGAGGCATAACCCAAGCCTCTCGCCAGGATGAACTTGAGCGGGCCCCCTGGAATCCAGCCCCTGCGGATGCACGGCGCCGGCGCCTGAAGGCGCGAGGCACGTGCCTGATGCACTGAACCAATTGGGGAGCCCAGAGCACAACCGGAGCAATCGGGGCCGGATGCGCCACACGGTCCTGCCGCCAACTGGCGACAGGACCGTGTGATAAGACCATCGGGACGGCGGGATTCGAACCCGCGACCCCCTGAACCCCATTCAGGTGCGCTACCGGACTGCGCTACGTCCCGTTACAGACGGTAAGACGGAAAGACGGAAAAGTCTGCTCCCCTCCAAGCAGCCCCGCGGTGCGGTCGCTTCAGCGACCAGACTGACGGATCGACGGACCACGGTACTTCTCATTCCCACTGCCGTCGCTTCAGCGACAAGCCGGCCGAGCCTCGGCTTCAGCCGAGGGCTCCGGACCGAGACAGACGGTCGGACGGTCAGACGGTCCGACGGTCGGTTGCTCCCCGGCAACCATCGCCTGCACCGCCGTCGCTTCAGCGACCAGACCGACGGACCGACGGACCACGGTACTTCTCATTCCCACCGCCGTCGCTTCAGCGACAAGATGGCCGAGCCTCGGCTTCAGCCGAGGGCTCCGGACCGAGACAGACGGTCCGACGGTCCGACGGTCGGTCGCTCCCAAACCATCGCCTGCACCGCCGTCGCTTCAGCGACAAGCCGGCCGAGCCTCGGCTTCAGCCGAGGGCTCCAGACCGAGACAGCCCGCCTGCCCGCCTGCCCCGCCTGCCCCGCCTGCCCCCCTCGGACCGCCAAACCTAGCCCTCCCCCCACCCCGATGGAAGGCAACGCGTCCGGCGCGTGCTTGCGCCACCCTGCCCCACCGCCATACTCAATCCCACGACACCTGAGATCACCATGCCCCGGAGGTCCTGATGCTCAACCCCGCTCAGGAACGGTCCGTCCGCACCGCGTTCGACACCACCGGGAAGTACACCGCGGTGGTCTACCTGCACGGGATGGGAAGCCAGCGCCGGTACGAAGAGCTCAGCCGGCTGCTCGATTCGCTCGAGCGGCATGCCCGGACCCACGAGGCCACGGCGGGACGGCTGGACCTGTTCGAGGTGCGGCTGGAACCTCCCCGCGGCGGACTGGAACGGGAAGTGGGTTTCGTCGAGGTGCTGCGGCAGCGCCGCGCCGCCGGCGACCGGCTGGACCAGGAACTGTTCCGCTTCTACGAAGCCTACTGGGCCCCGCTCGCCGCCGATGGCGCCACCGCCCGGGAAGTGCTGGGCTGGCTGCTCCGCCAGGGCGCGAGCCCGGTCCGCGCGCTCTTCTCCTCCTGGCGGGACCGGGCCCGGCTGCGCCGGGCCTATCTGCACGAGCTGCTGGGCCGGGACCCGGGCCGGGCCACCGCCACCCTGCGGGACCGGCTGATCTCGATGTACGACATGTTCGACGGCCCGGCGGCCCGGGAGATGTGCCCCCGCGGGACGTTCAGCGAGTTCTGCCGGTTCGTCCGGACCCGGGGGGACGATACCGCCGAGGTCCTGGCCCTGGCCCGGGAGTGGCACCGGTTCGCCGTCCGGCGGGAGCTGCGCAACCTGGCGGTCATCCTCACGCTGCTCCTCACCATGGGGCTCGCCTGGGCCGGCGTGCTGGCGGCGGTGACGCTGCTGCTGCCGGTCCTGGTATCGGCGGTGCGGAGCACGAGCATCGCGCCGCTGCAGCAGCTGGTCACCTCGTTCACCGCCAAGGGCGCGCTGGCCATCACCGGCAGCATCTTCACCCTGGTGGGGGTGACCCGTTTCCTGGTCGATTATCTGGGCGACGTCCTGCTCTGGACGACCTACGAGGAGACCGACGCCAAGTACCGGAAGCGGCGGGCCATCCTGAAGACCGGGGTCGACTATCTGCGGCACGTGCTGGCCGACCCGGACTGCCGGCGCGCGGTGGTGATCGGGCACAGCCTGGGCACCGCGATCGCGCAGGACAGCCTGCTGGAACTGAACCGGATCAACCGGGCCGCCCCGTCCGGCACGTCCCTGCCGCTTGCCCGGCTGGATCACCTGATCACGCTGGCGAGCCCGATCGACAAGATCCACTACTTCTTCGAGAGCTACCAGGGCGGCCGCTACCGCTACAATCAGATCGTGGAAGACATCCGGGGAGACCTGGGGACCCTGCCCTTCACCGGGACTGCCGGCACCCGGCCGGTTCCCCACATGCACTGGATCAACGTCTGGGACCGGGCCGACATCATCGGCGGATCGGTCGAGACGCCGGGCAGCCGGAGCTGCGGGGACCTGCGGGTGGACAACCTCGAGGTCTCGATGCTCCGGTTCCCGAGCCCGGGGCCGGCGCACTCGGCGTACTTCGAGGACGCCCACGTGATGCGGGAGGTGTTCGAGGCGGTATTCGACCGGAAGGGATCGCTGGTGGAGCCGCCGCTGGATCCGCCGGAGACCGCAAGCGCGGTCCGGCGCTACATCGGCCCGGGTGCGGGAGCGGTCCATACCCGGCTCATCCAGGGGCTGCTGATGCTGGTGCCCTGGCTGGTGCTGGCCGCGGTGGCGGTCCATCTGTTCGCCCGCGGCTCGGCGCTCCGGACGCCGCTCACGGTGCTCTCCACCGCCGGGGCGCTGCTGGGAATCGGCGGGATCGTCCTGGGCGACCGGATCTTCGGGCGCCGCTCCCGGGTGGGGACGCCTACCTGAGCGCCTTCACCACCGGCATCCTGGCCGCGCGACGGGCGGGAAAGAACCCGCCCAGGACGCCCATGACCACGGCGAACACGAACCCGGCGAGCAGCAGTCCCGGCGTGACCCGGAAGGCGAAGGCGATCTCGCTGAAGCTGGCCCAGTTGGTGGTGCTGGTGACCAGACCGTTGATCGGCAGCGCGAAGATGGCGCCGAGCACGCCGCCGATGGCCGCGATGAGCGCGGACTCCGCCACGAAGCTCGCCAGCACGCTCCGGGGATGGAATCCCACGGTGAGCAGGACGGCGATCTCGGGCGCGCGTGAGGCCACGGCGGCGTACATGGTGTTGACGGCGCCGAAGACGGCCCCGATGGCCATGATGCTGGTGATCATGATCGCCAGGATCCGGAGGATCCGGCCCAGCAGCTGGGACTGTTCGACGTAGAACGTGGACTCCCGGTGCACGTCGACCCCGAGCCGCTGATCGCCTTCGAGCACTCGTTTGGCCTCGTCGAAGGCCTTCGGGTCCGCCAGCCGGAAGGTCACCGACTGGAAGGCCTGTCTCCGGAAGACCGGCAGGAACTGTTCGTTCTCGCCCCAGATCTCCGATTCGAACGCCGACCCGCCGGCGGTGAACTGGCACACGACGGTCCAGTCACGCCCGGCGAACCGGATCTGGTCTCCGATGCCGGTATTGGCGAACCGGGCGGCCATCTTCTTGCCGACGCAGATTTCGGTCCGACCCGGCCGGGGCCGTGCGCCGGCGACGACGCGGATGTTGTTCCGCACGGTCCAGGCCGCCTCGCTCACCCCCCGGACCACCACGTTGGCGACCGCGCCGGTGTCGTCTCCCAGGCGGGAGAGCGGGATCAGCACATACACTTCGGGGCTGACCAGGGGACGGCCGTCCGGCCCGGTCGCGACATGGGGCGAGGCCGCCAGAATATTGGCCGTCTCCCGGCCGATGCCGCTGGACAGCTCGGAATCGGCGCCCTTCCGCAGCACCAGCACGTTGCGATCCGATCCGGTGCGGGTGAGCGCCACCGCGAATCCGTTGGCCAGGGCCAGCATGCCGATGAACACGGCGACCACGAGCCCGATTCCCAGCGCGGTGAACGCGGTCGAGGCGGGCCGCTGCAGCATGCTGCGGGCGTTGTAGATGAGGGGGATCTTCATGCGTCGTCCTATTCCACGCGCCGGAGCGCGTCGACCACCTGCAGCCGGGCCGCCCGCATGGCCGGCACCAGCCCGCTGGCCAGCATGATGGCGAGCGCGATGCCGGCGCCGATGCCGAGCGTTCCAGGGGTCACATCGAACCCGGGAAGGAATCCGGCCGCGTTGAAGTTGGTGGCCCGGTAGAGCAGCTTGGCGCCGCCCAGCCCGAGCACGGCCCCGACCAGCGCGATCACCCCCGCCTCCAGCATCACCATGCCGAAGAGGCTCGCATCGGAGAATCCGATGGTCTTGAGCACCCCGACCTCGGCGGTCCGTTCGCGCGCGCTCATCATCATCGCGTTGGCGGTGACCAGCAGAATGGCGAACACCACGGCCATGCCGATCGTGCCCATCAGCAGGCTCACGTTGCCCCACATCGTGGCGAAGCTGGCGTTGAACGCCTGCTCGGTCCCGGTCTTGGTGGGCGAGCTGGAGTTGCGGAACAGGTCGTCCACCTGCTTGGCGATCGGGGCCGCGTTGGCCGGATCGTCGATCGCGATGACGTACCAGCCCGCGATCCCGGGCCGCCCGATCCGTTCCTCCAGATACTCATGGTGAAACAGCATCATGTCGTCGTTGATGACCGGATCGGCCGGCGTGTAGACCCCGCGGATGGTGAAGGTCCAGTCGCCCGGAAAGATGGTCCCCTGGATCGTCACGTCCTGCCCCAGCCGCCAGCCGAACACCTGCAGCAGGCGGACCCCGATGATCGCCGAGGAACGCTCCCGGAGGAACGCCTGCTTCTGGTCCTCCGGCAGGACGATTTCCGGGTACATCGCCAGGTAGGACTCGGGATCGACCGCGAACTGGGCAAAGAACCGCTTGCCGTCTCCGTATCGGCCGCCGAACCAGTTGGCCCAGGTCACCGCCTGCACGCCGGGCATGGCCCGGAGCCGGTTGGCGTAGCTCAGCGGGAGGGGGAAGACGATCCCGGTGGCGTTGGTGGCCACCAGGCGGTTCGCGCCGCCGAAGCGGGCGGTGGCGTCGATCGTGGTCACGACGGTCCTGAGCGAGGCGTAGAGGAAGAGCGCCAGCGCGACACTGGCCGTCGTAAGGAAGGTCCGCCGCTTGTGCCGTCCCAGGTTGGCCAGCACCAGGTGCAGAAACTTCATACGCCGGCTCCCTGCCGTTCGATCAGGACGCCCTTCTCCAGATGCAGCGTGGTCTTGGCGCGCTCGGCGGCATGGGCGTCGTGGGTCACCATGATGATGGTCTTGCCGAATTCCCGGTTCAGCCTCTCGAGCAGATCAAGCACGTCCTGGGAACTCTTCGCGTCGAGCTGGCCGGTGGGCTCGTCCAGCAGCACCAGCGTGGGGTCCGCCACGATGGCCCGGGCAATGGCCACCCGCTGTTCCTGGCCGCCGGAGAGCTGCCGGGGGTAGTGGGCGAGCCGGTCCGACAGGTCCACCACCTGGAGCGCGATCCGGATCCGCTCGTCCCGCTCCTTCTTCGAGAGCCGGGTGAGCAGCAGCGGCAGCTCGACGTTCTGGTAGGCCGTGAGCACCGGGAGCAGGTTCAGCTGCTGGAAGACGAAGCCGATGTTCCGGGCCCGCCAGGGGGCCAGCTGCCCGGGCGTCATGGCGCTCACCTCGGCACCGGCGACGTGAATCCGTCCGCTGGTGGGCTTGTCCAGACCCGCCAGCAGATTGAGCAGGGTCGACTTGCCCGAACCCGACGGCCCCATGAGCGCCGTGAACGCGCCTTGGTTGACGTCGAGCGTGAGATTGGTGAACACCTCGACCCGTTCGGCGTCCCGCTGGAACACCTTGTGGACATCACGGATTTCGACCAGCGCCATGACGAACTCCCGGACTCAGGGGTTGACGACCTTGACCCGCATTCCGGCCTGCGGGGTCTCCACGCCTGCCACCAGCACCTGCTCGCCACCGGAGAGCCCGGAGCGGATTTCCCGGAAGCCGCCGCTTACCGGCCCCGCCTCCACCGGCTTCGGCTCGAGCCGCCCCTCGCGTACGAGCCAGACGACCGTCCGGCCGTCGAGATCCCGCACGGCGCCGGACGGAAGCCGGATTCGGGCCGGTTGAGCCCCGGCCACCGGTGCGCCGGCCGTGTCGGGTTGCAGGAAATCCACCCGCGCCCCCATCTCAGGCAGGATCCGGGGATCGCGATCGAGAATGCTCACCTTGACCTGAACCGTGGCCCGCTGGCGGTCGGCGGTCGGCACCACCTGCCGGACTTCTCCCCGGAATGCCGTATCGGGATAGGCGTCAAGTGTGATCCGGGCCGGCTGCAGCTTCCCGATCCTGGCAATGTACGCCTCGTTGACATCGACCTCGACCTCGAGGGTCGACAGGTCGGCCATGGTCACCACCGCACCCCGGGTGAGGCCTCCCCCGATCGACGGGGCGACGACTTCTCCCACTTCCGCATCCTTGCGCAGTACGGTCCCGGTGAACGGGGCCCGGATGTAGGTATTCTCCAGATTGGCCCGGGCATACCGGAGCGAAGCGTCGGCCGACTCCACCCGGGCCGCCGCGGACCGGGCCCGGGCCTCGGCCTGGACCGCCCGGCTCTCGGCGGCGTCGACCTCCTGGTCCGAAACCAGAGTCGGGTTCTGGGCATGGATGTCCCGCACCCGCTTCGCCTCGCGGCCCAGTTGATCCCGGGCCGACTGGGCCTCGATCAGGTCCGCCCGGGCCGAGGTGAGGTCCGCCACGGCCTGCATGACCTGCGCCTGGTAGTCGGCGTTTTCCAGCTGGCCTATCAGCTCGCCTTTCCGGATGAAGGAGCCTTCGCTCACCCGGAGTTGAACCAGACGGCCGGCCAGCTTGGCGGATACGGATGCCCGGGTCCGCGCCACGACGTAGCCGTTGGCCGTCACGCTGGTGGCGCCGGCCGCGGCGGCCCCGGACCCGCCCTCCGAGGCGGCCGCCACCACCACCTGCACCGGCACTACCGACCCGCGCCGGAGGAAACCCGCCGCGATCCCCAGGAGACAGATCGCGGCGATGGCGAGGATGACGTTGCGCACCAGCGCCCGCCGAATCGGCGGCGGGGCGTCGCGGTCGATGCGAAGCCGGGAAAGGTCCGGAGCGGGATTGGTCATGAGGCGGGGAATCTAGCGGCGGCCCGCGGGATGTGGCAGAGCCTGCGGGACGCGAATCCGGACCGTGGGGAGCGGACTCGTCGGCGTGGTCCTAGGAAACCAGGCCGGCCTGCCGCGCGGCTTCGTCGACCACGCCGGTGACATCCGCTTCGGTCGTGCGGAACCCCAGCACGCACATGCGGAGCGCGTAGGCTCCCCGGAGCCGGGTGGAGGAAATGAAGTACCGGCCGCCGGCACTGATGCCGGCATTGATCCGCTCGTTGAGCGCGTCCAGCCGGGCCGAATCGTCCATTCCGCCGGGGCGGGCCCGGAAGCAGACCACGCCGAGCCGCGCCGGGGAGAGGAGTTCCAGTCCCGGGGTGGCCCGGACGCGCTCCTCGGCCCGCAACGCCAGGTTCATCCCGGTGTCGATAGCGGAGCGGATCGGGCCCACCCCGAAGTAACTCACCCCCAGCCAGACCTTGATGGCGCGGGTATAGCGGGAGAGCTGCTCGCCAAGATCGGCGAAGTTCACGGCCTCTCCCCGGGCTTCGACGTCCTTCAGATACTCGGGGAAGATCTGGAAGGCCTGCTTGAGCCGGGCCGGCTCCCGGACGAGCAGGCAGCCGCATTCGAACGGCATGAAGAGCCATTTGTGCGGGTCCAGCGTGATGGAATCGGCCCGCTCGATCCCGTGCAGCGCGGCGCGGCCCCGGTCGGTCAGCACGGCGAACCCGCCATAGGCCGCGTCCACGTGGAACCACAGATCCTCCGCCCGGCAGAGATCGGCGATGGCCGGCAGCGGGTCCACCGCCCCGGTATTGGTGGAGCCGGCGTTGGCCACCACCATGAACGGCAGCAAACCCGCGGCCCGGTCCGCGGCGACGGCCTGCCGCAACGCACCGGCGTTCATCCGGAATTCGTCATCGGTGCCGATCAGGCGGACATGTTCCCGGGGGATGCCCGCAATCCACGCGGCCCGGACGACCGACGAGTGGGCCTGATCCGAGGTGTAGACCACCAGCCGGGTCAGGCGCTGGTGCTCTTCCCCGACGGCGGCGTGGCGGGCAGCGACCGTGGCGGTCACGTTGGCGGCCGAGCCGCCCGAGGTCAGGAGCCCGCCGGCCCCGGCCGGCAGACCCAGCCAGCCCCGGAACCAGTCCAGCACCGTGAGTTCCAGCATGGCGGGACCGGCCGCCACGGCCCAGGCCCCGCCGAAACAGTTGTATCCGGCGGCCAGCCAGTCACCCAGAATGGCCGGGAAGGTGGGGCAGCTCGGAACATAGGCCATGAAGCCGGGGTGGGGCTCCCGGGCGGCATTGGCGAACACCCGTTCCCGCAGGAATCGGAAGAGATCGTCGGCTTCCCGACCGGTCTCCGGCGGTCCACCGCCGATGATCCGCTCCGCCTCGTGCCGGGACAGGGTGGTAAAGGCGGGCTGCTCCCGCACGGCGGCCAGATGCTCGACCACCATGTCGGTCACCTGGTAGCCCAGCCGGCGCATTAGATCGGGGGGGAGGTCGAGGGACATGGGGGTGAGGTGCGGGTAAGGGCCGGGTGCCGGGTGCCGGGTGCCGGGTGCCGGGTGCCGGGTGCCGGGTGCCGGGTGCCGGGGAAAACTAGCCGGTCCTCGATGGCTGTGGCGGCCCCGCTGCGGATGCGGCCCCGGTGCGACGCGGAGGGGGCCCCTTCCCGGCCGGGGTCCGGGACTCAACGCATTGCGCCGCAATCGATTGATGGCGGGGACGGAGGGGTGTTTCGCCTCGCCCGGTTTTCGCGTCCGTCGCCGGTTGCCGATTCCCTTAAAACTCAGATCAACCAGGGCAGTCTTCTTTCCGGAGGAGAAAGTCATGACCCACTCCAGGCAGCTTACCGGGGCTCTGGCCCTGACGCTCGCCGCCGGCTTCGTCATCGCCTGCGGTGACACCAAGCCGCTCACCACGGGCCCGGCTTCCGCGGGGCCGAACCTGGTCGTCGGCGGCACCCCCGGCCAGCCGGACACCGGCGAGGTCGAGCTGTGCAAGCACGGCACCACGGCCAGCTTCAGCTACACGGTGGACGGCGGCTCCGCGAACGTCGTGAACCTCGATGACGGCCAGTGCGTCATCCTGGGAGATACGCCCACCCTCGGCACCGGGAACCATTCCATCGTCATAACCGAAGTCGCGGATGCGGCGGTCATTCTCGATTCGATCGTCGTCTCCACCAACACGGTGAACAATCCCACCCCGGTCCGCGGCTCGCCGATTCTCGGGACCAGTACCTACACCGCGGTGTTCAACGGTGATCGCGGTGTGCTGGTGGAGTTCTACAACCGGGCGGCACCGCCGCCACCGCCTCCGGGCAACGGCTGCACCTTCACCCAGGGCTACTGGAAGAACCATACGAGCGTGTGGCCGTCGCCGTATTCGCCGTCGGCCACGTTCCATACCAGCGGAACGACCTGGCTGGGCGTGCTGAATACGCCGGCCAGGGGCAACCCCTACTACATCCTGGGGTACCAGTTCATTGCCGCGACGCTGAACTCGGCCAACGGCGCCTCACTGCCGGCCAACGTCCAGTCGGCCCTGAACGATGCGGGGGCGTATTTCCTCGATCCCGCCGGTTCAGGCCTCAGCAAGAACCAGCTCACCGCGCTTGCCGGCCTGCTGGACAGCTACAACAACGGGCTGCAGGGCGTGCCGCATTGCCCGTGAGGGAGCAGGAAGTAAGAAGTAAGAAGTGAGAAGTGAGAGGGGCCGGATTTGCCTTTGGGATGGGCAATCCGGCCCCTCTTACCTCTTCCCTCTCACTTCTTACCTGTCCTTCCCCCGGTTCAGCACTTCCCGCACCTTCCCCAGCAGTTCCCGGGGGACAAACGGCTTGGGCAGGAATTCGACCTCGGGGTTCAGGGGCCCGACCCCGCCGAACTGGGGATAGCCGGAAGTGAACAGCACCCGGGTCTCCGGGCGGCTCGCCACGAGGCGCTCGGCCAGTTCCGGTCCGCCCATGGCCGGCATCACCACATCGGTCACGACCAGATCGATCGTCCCGTCATAGTTGTCCGCCTGGCGGAGCGCATCGAGGCCGTTGACCGCTTCCAGGACCTGGTAGCCGGCGCCGGTGAGGGTGCGGGCGGCCAGGCGCCGGACGGTCGGCTCATCCTCCACCAGCAGCAGCGTTTCGGTTCCCCCGTTCACCGCCGCGGATTCCGAGGCGGCCGGTACCGCTTCGGCGGAGCAGGCGAGGACGGGGAACAGCACGTGGAACGCCGCACCACGCCCCGGAGCGCTCTCGGCCCAGATGTGCCCGCCGTTCTGCTGCACGATCCCGTAGCAGGTCGCCAGGCCCAGCCCGGTTCCCTTCCCGGGCGCCTTGGTCGTGAAGAACGGCTCGAAGAGATGGTCCAGCACCTCCGGGGTCATGCCAAGTCCGGTGTCACGGATCAGGAGGTGGACGTACCGGCCCGGGGCCACATCGCGCGGGACGTCCTCCCCGGGCCCCGACACCTCCCGGTTGCTCGTCTCGATCGTGAGCCGGCCGCCTTCAGGCATCGCGTCCCGGGCGTTGACGGCGAGGTTGACCAGGACCTGCTCGATCTGGCTGGGGTCGGCCTGAATGGTCCCGAGCCCCGGGCCCAGGCGGGTCTTGAGCTCGATGTCTTCGCCGATGAGCCGCCGCAGCATCTTCTCCAGATCCCGGGTCAGCTCGTTCAGATTCAGCGGGCGGGGCTGGGCCACCTGGCGGCGGGCGAAGGTGAGCAGCTGCTGGGTCAGGCTGGCGGCCCGCCGGGCGGCCTTGTGGATCTCCTCGGCGTCTTCCCGGATCTCCCCCCCGGCGCCGGCCGCCCGATGCCCGGCCAGCGTCTGCAGGATGAACTGGGCGTTGCTCTGGATCACCGTGAGCAGGTTGTTGAAATCGTGGGCGATGCCGCCGGCCAGGCGGCCAACGGTTTCCATCTTCTGCGACTGCAGCAGCTGGGCTTCGAGCCGGCGCCGCTCGGTCATGTCCTGGCCGAACGCGACCCGGCTCCCGTCGGACAGCTTCACCCGGGCCCAGATGGTGTCGAGGACGCTCCCGTCCCGCGCCGTCGGCCGGGTCTCGTGCCACTGGCCGTCACTCTCCAGCAGCGCTTCGGCCACGTTCCGGCGTTCGACCGGATCGGGGTAGCACAGCGAGACCAGGTCGCGTCCTCCGATCTCATCCAGGGACCAGCCGAACACCCGCTCGAACTCCCGGTTGATGAGCAGCGGCCTGAGGTCCTGGTCATAGAAGGCGATCATGACCGGGATGTTGTCGATCACCGCCTGGAGGATCTCGGTCTGTTTGCGAAGATCCGCCTCGGCCAGTTTGCGATCGGTGATGTCCTGCGCGAAGCCGACGAATCGCCGGGGCGTGCCCTCGCCTTCCTGGACCAGCTCGGCTTCGCCGTGGATCCAGCGCACTTCGCCATCCGGACGGATGATCCGGTGGTCCAGGTCGTACCGGGCCGTGCCCTCGAGCGCCTGGCGGGCGGCGGCATTGACCCGTTCGAGATCCTCCGGGTGAACCAGGGCGTTGAAGTCCGCCACGGTCCCCCCGAAGCTGGCCGGCTCGACGCCCAGGATCCGGTACATCTCGGCGGACCAGGTGACCTTGCCATCCGGCGTCGGAGAAGAGGTCCAGCTCCCGGCATGGCCGATCGCCTGGGCTCGCTCGAGCAGCTGCTGGCTCTCCCGCAGGGCGGACTCCGCCCGGCGGCGATCCGTGATATCCACCGCCTGGCCGATGAAATAGCGCGGCGTGCCGTCCGGCCGGCGCACCACCGAGCAGGTCATGGAGGCCCACACATGGTGTCCACGGCCGTGCACGTAGCGGAGTTCCAGGGCGTAAGTGTCCCGCTCCCTCCGGCGCAGCGGCTCGATGAGCGCCTGTTCGGCGACGCGGTCCGAGGGATGGGTGATGGCGTCGACCGGCAGGGCCAGCAATTCGGCCTCGGTGTAACCCAGCATGGCGCAGAGCGCCGGATTCACCCGCAGGAACCGGCCATCCGTGCTTGTAAGGGCCATGCCGATGGCCGCGGAATCGAACGCGCTCCGGAAGCGCTCCTCACTCTCCCGGAGCGCCGCCTCGGCTTCCTTCCGGTCGGTGATATCACGGAACGTCCCGACCAGCGCGCCGACGGCCGGATCATCCAGCCGGTTCACGCCGACCACCTCGACCCAGGCCAGGGTCCCGTCTCTCCGCCGGGCGCGATACTCCCCCACGATACTCTGCCCGGGCCGATCCATGACCTCGGCCATCCGGCGGCGCGCCAGCGGCAGATCCTCCCGCACCACCAGATCGAGCAGGTGGGCTCCGACCAGATCCTCGGGCTGGTAGCCCAGGACCCGTCCCGAAGCGCCCCAGACCTCCAGCACGGTCCCGTCCGGCGCGAACAGCGCCACCGCGTCGGAACTGTATTCCAGAACGGCGCGGAACTTCGCTTCCCGCCGCTTGATCGCGACCTCCGACAGCTCCCGGTCCATGTGGCTGGCGAGAATATTCGCCACGGCCTGCAGGAAATGGATGTCATCGGCGGTGAACTCCCGGCGCGTGCCCGTGTCGGCACCGAGCACGCCGAAGGGCTGGTCCCGGCCGGCGACGATCACACTGAGGCCGCTCCGCGCGCCGTGGGCCCGGAGCTCCGGGGCCACGGGGAAGCGATCTTCCGTCAGGTAGTCGCGGATGATGACCGGACCGCTGGAGAGGAGCGTGAAGCCGCTCAGCGAACTGCCGTCGATCGGCAGGGTGACGTTTCCGACGATTCCCGGCTGCCAGCCCCGGCCGGCCCGGAGGCGCAGGGTCATCCGGTCGGGCTGGATCTCGAAGTACTTGATGAAGGGAACACCCAGGGTCGCCGCGACCACCGACAGCGCCTCGTCGAGCAGATCGTCCGTGCTCCGGGCAACCAGCGCCTGCTGCCCCAGCTCGGCCACTGCGGCCTGTTGCGCCAGACGCGCGCGCAGCGCCGCGCGATCCCGCCGGGAGGCGGTGATATCCCGGGCGACGACGAGATGCCGGCCGGGCTGATAGTTCGCGACCGCGGCATACTCGACATCCCGCAGGGCACCGTCGGCCCGGCGCAGCACGGTTTCGCCCCGGTCCCGTCCCCGCTCCAGAAACGACCGCCAGCGCGGTCCGACGTCTTTTCCCGGGTCGGCGAAGCGCTCGAGCCGGCTGCCCAGCAGTTCCTCGCGGGAGGTGCGATACAGCTGAAGCGCGGCCTCGTTGGCGGCCAGATACCGGCCTTCGTCATCCAGCACGATCACCGCGTCCAGCGATCCCTCGAAAAAGGCGCGGAACTCCGCCTCCTGAGCCGGCCCAATGGTATCGAGGGTTCCGGACAGGAGGGCCTGGATGGTCGCGCCGGCTTCGGCCAGCCGGGCAAGCAGGGGATCGGTGGAGCCCGGCGGCACCGCCGCTTCCGGCTGTCCCGTCTCAGGCGCCACTGGCGGTCATCCAGGAGGAATCGCCCCGCGCCAGAGAGAGCATGGCGTGGAGCATCCCGACGATGCGCAGTTCCGGCCCGGGCGAGACGCGGATCAGCGTCGGGGTCATGACGATCCGATCCCGCCGGGCCCGCTCCGGCTGCAGGCGCACATCCACGACCTCGAGGCGACCGCCGCAGAGCCGCCCCAGGACATCCAGGGCAGCCTCCGACCCCGGCCCGCCGCGCTCGACGTACAAGCGGACGTGAACCGGACCGCTCCCGCCGGCGGGAGCTGCGTCCTGATCCCGGGTTTTCTGCACGCGATGCGCCTCATGACGATATGACCTCCATACGAGTATCGGCCTGCGGTACCAACGACTTGAGCGGTGCCGGACGGGAAACGGGCGCGGCCGCGCCGGCTATGCGGCAGCGCCCGCGCCCGTCCGGCCAACACGCGCGAAAATATAACCCGGCAGACCGGGGCTAGCGGCTCAGGCTCCAGACATATGCCGCCACGGCCTGGAGGTTGTCCTCACTGATGGACGCCCCCCCCCTGGGCGGCATGATGGCGCCGCTTTTTGATTTGTCGGCCGGCACGCCGGTTCGGATCTGAGCCGCAATGGCCTGGTACGAGCCGTCGATATGCAGCCACTGTCGATCCGTCAGGTCGGGACCGACGCCGCCCTTGCCGGCCTGGCCGTGACACGCATGGCAGAGTCCGGGATCCCGGAAGATCTTCCGGCCCTGGCCGATCATGGCCTCGGTGACGCCTTCGGGCAGCGAATCCGGGGTCTGTGCGGCGACGGGCCCGGCGGCCGGCAAGGCCAGCAGGCCTAGAACGCCGATACAAGCCGAGCGTCCATCGGGTGTTCTCCTCTTCAAGGTTCCAGGTGCCT
>JBFXBG010000076.1:0-18191 GCA_050183505.1 Gemmatimonadales bacterium
AGCCCGCCCCTCTCGCCGTCTGGATTCCCCGCGCGGCGACCTCCGCCAGCCGGAATTCGCCGGTGCCGGCCCGCAGCGCGGGGCCGATGCCCTGCTCCGCCACCAGCGCTTCGGTCATCCGGTGCCCCAGGTAGTAGCCCGAGCGTTCGGGCAGCACCCGGCCGCCCACCAGCCGGGCCGCCGGGCTCATGCCGCCGGACAGATACCGGAGCCGCAGCCCCAGCGCCGCCCGGTCCAGATCCGGAGCCACCATCCGCCGGAGAAAGGCCTCCAGTTCGCGCAGCCGGTTGAACTGGCGCCGGGGATAGCCGAAGTAGTGGGCCTGACTCAACCCGGGGGCGACGACCTGGCTGGCGTGAACCGCAAGCCCTTCATTGATGAGGAGTTCCCGCAGGGGGATCCGGCTGCCGGTGGCCCAGTAGTCGTAGTAGCCGCCGGATTCCTGGATCAGCCGGCGCATCCCGCTGGCGCTCCCGGGCGAGAGATACCGAACCAGATGGGCACATTCATGAGCGACCCATAGCGGAATGAGGTCCGGAGACAGTCCCAGGCCGAAGGTCTGGGGATTGGCCCGGCCGGTGAAGTGCTCCAGGCAGATGAAGAGCACCCCGCGCCCGTTCACGACCAGTTCTCCGGCGTTCGCGGCGCCCATTCCCACCATGATGTAACAATCCACCGGGCGATCGATCTCCAGCGCTTCCTGCGCCCGCCCCAGGGCCTCCTCGACCATCTCCACCACATTGACCGAACCCACCAGTTCCCACAGATCGGTGCGATCCGCCTGCAGGACGGAGTGGATCAGTTGCTCCGCCGGCGGACTGTCGAGATCCATCACGTAGTTGTGCCAGTAGGCCTGCAGTGCCGGACGGTGATTATCGAGGTAGCGCTGATAGGCCGCGGTGGGATCGTCGGCCTGAAGAATTGCGAGGAATTCGGGGAGGAGATTGATCAGCACGCGGCACAATATCGGTATCACGCGGCTCTGCGCAAGTCGGCTTGACAATCACCGATCGGGTGGTCAGGGCGTGAGGCGGCGCTGCCGGGCGTCGGTGTGCGTGATCTCACAGCCGACCCGACGATCGTCACTTCTCCGATCCATCCGGTCCCCCTGATGCGGCGTTCGACTGCCGCCGTCTCCGACAGTTACGCGGCCTGAGTGAGCGTCCTTGCATGCACCGGGAACGGCAAGGATCGAAAACACCCGCGGCCCTCCGCCGCACCGCTGCCGGCAAAGGGCCGCCTCTCGTCCCGAGCCACCCGGCTCGCCGCGCTACTCGTCCTTCTTTTTCTTCGAGAATTCGTCCAGGAACCGCCGCTCCTCGGGAGTCAGGCTGGACATGCCGGTCGCGCTGATCTTGTCGAGCACGCGATCCAGTTCGGCGGCCAGGGGATCGGTCGTCGGCCGGGGCGACGGGCGCACCCGGGGCGCCGGGTTGGCCTCGACGTCCCGTACCGGGGACGATACGGTGACGACCCGTTCGACCCGCCGGGCCACCGCGGCGGGCGGCCGCTGGGACAGGGCCTGAATGCGGAAGTACAGGTATCCGGCCAGCGCCCCGCCAAGGTGGGCGAGGTGCGCCACGTCGGAAGATGCGCTGTTGCGCAGGACCAGCCCGGAGAAGGCCGCAATCCCCACCAGAACCATGACCAGCGTCTTCGCCCGGATCGGGATCGGGAAGGGGAAAACCAGGATCTCCGCGTCGGGCCAGAACAGCGCAAACGCCACCGCCACGCCAAGCACGGCGCCGGAGGCCCCGATGAAGGGGTCGACATGCATCAGGCCGGAAAGGGCGAACGAAAACACCGCCGCCCCGACCCCGCAGTAGAAATAGAAGAACAGGAACCGCCGGCTGCCCATGCGGTTCTCCACCGCCGTCCCGAAGATATAGAGCGCCAGCATGTTGCCGCCGAGGTGGAGCAGCCCCCCGTGGACGAACATGTAGGTGATGAACGACCAGGGATGGGTGAGCGCCGAGCCGGGGCTGAATGCGAGGGCCATTTCCACGCCGGGTGACGTCAGCACGGTAGCCAGCAGCAGCATGACCACCGCGTTCGCGGCGATCAGGCGGCCGACCCATGGCGTCAGGCGTGGGAATGCAACCGGCATCGTGATAGTCCCCGTATGTCTACTACTTCAACTCCCGAACGCCCGGTTCTGTTCCACCCGGGTGTCTGGCGCACCGGCAGATCCGGTCACACAGCTCCGGGAAGCTGATCCCGGCCGCCCCGGCGGCCTGCGGCAGCAGGCTGGTCGCGGTCAATCCGGGCAACGTGTTGGCCTCCAGACAGAATAACCGGTTCTCCGGTGTCAAGCGAAAGTCGATGCGGGAGTATCCGCCCAGCTTGAGGGACCGGTGGGCCGCCAGCGCCAGCCGGGCACACTCCGCCGCTACATCCTCCGGAATCCGGGCCGGGAAGATCTCCTCCGACATCCCCGGGGTGTACTTGCACTCGTAATCGAAAATCTCGTGCCGCGGGATGATTTCCCCGGCCGGCAGGGCCTGGCCGTCCAGGATGCCCACCGTCAGTTCGCGGCCCGGAACAAAGGCCTCCAGCATGACTTCGTCGTCATACCTGGCCGCCAGATCGACCGCGGAAGTGTATTCCTGCCTGTGCTTTACGACACTGAGGCCGACGGTGGATCCCTGCTTGGACGGTTTCACCACCAGGGGCCATCCAAGGTGACGTTCGACCTCCGAAACCGTGACAGGGGCCATCAGCCAGTCGGCCGTCTCCACCCCGGCCGCCCGGAAGAGTCGCTTCGACACGTCCTTGTCCATGGCGAGGGCACTCCCCAACGGCCCGCTGCCGGTGTATGGAACTCCCAACACCTCGAGCACGGTCTGGACCGTGCCGTCCTCTCCCCGGCCGCCGTGCAGGGCCAGGAATACCACGTCGGCTTCCCGGACCACGGTCAGGTCGTTGAGTCCGGAGAGAAGAAACCCCCGCTCCAGATCCGCCAGGTCCTCGAGGGCGGGTGGGGTCGCGCCCACCCGGGAAGGAAGCAGGGATGGCTCGTCCCGCTCGGGGACGTAGCCTCTGGCCGTGTCCACCACCGACACCTTGTGGCCCTGCTCCCGCAACGCCGCAATCACCTGCACCGCCGAGGCGATCGCGACGTCGCGTTCCGAAGACGTCCCCCCGGTCAGGACTGCTACTCTCATACGGCTGTCCCGTGGTTGAGGTTACGGCCGGCGCGGAAGGAGCCTCGGCCAACGGCGGCTCGACCCGGCCCGGTACCGGGATGGGGGCCTACCGCTGGGTGATCAGCTGCCGGAGCACGTCGTATCGGCTCAGGATCCCGGCAATACGGCCATTCTGCTGCACCAGAGCCGCGGGGCTCTCCCGGGTAAGCATCGGCGCGAGCCGTTCCGCCGGGAACTGGGCGTCGACCACCGGGAAGGGCGGGTCCATGACTTCCCGGACCGGCCGGTCGAGCAGGGCCGGCTGTGCCAGGGCCCGGGTCATCAGGCTGTTCTCCGTCAGACCCCCCACGCACTCGCCGCCGTCGATCACCGGGATCTGGCTCACTCCCCAGGTGCTCATGAGGTTCAGGGCCTGCCGGATCGCCGTCGCCGGAGTCACGCTGACCAGATCGGGGGCGTGCGGGTCGCGGTGGCTGAGCAGATCTCCCGCGGTGAGGCGGGGAGCTTCGAGCAGCTGGTTTTCCTGCATCCACTCGTCGTTGAACAGCTTGGAGAGGTAGCGCTCGCCGGTGTCGCACAGGATGGTCGCGACCAGCGCCTCGGGGTCGTCCACCTCCCGCGCCACCTCGAGTGCCAGGGCGACGTTGAGGCCGGCGGACCCGCCCACCAGGATCCCCTCCTCCCGCGCGAGGCGCCGGGCCATGGTAAACGCGTCCCGGTCGGATACCTGCCGGAATTCGTCGATCAGATCCCACCACACCGTCGTGGGGGCCTTGTCTCCGCCGATCCCCTCGACCTTGTAGGGCTGGCCCTCGCCCAGCGTCCGGTTCTGCTTGTAGCCGGTGTAGAGCGACCCGACCGGATCCCCGGCAATGATCCGGATCTTCGGGTTCTTCTCCTTCAGGTACTTTCCGGCCCCGCTCACCGTACCGCCGGTGCCCGCGCCGGCCACCAGGTGCGTGACCCGGCCGCCGGTCTGCTCCCAGATCTCGGGGCCGGTCGTTCGGTAATGCGCCTCCGGGTTCACCTGATTGTAGAACTGGTTCGCCAGGACGGCCCCGGGCGTGTCCTTCACGATCTGCTTGGCCTTCATCACGTAATTCTCGGGGTGATCGGGCGGGACCGCTGTGGGCACCGTCACCACTTCGGCCCCGTAGGCCTTGAGCAGCCTCACTTTTTCCTGGGACATCTTGTCCGGCAGAGTGAAGATGCAGTGATACCCCTTGAGGGCGGCCGCCACGGCGAGTCCCACGCCGGTATTGCCGGAGGTGCCTTCGACGATGGTCCCGCCGGGCTTGAGGTCACCCCGCTGCTCGGCGTCCTCGATGATGGCGAGGCCGATCCGGTCCTTGACCGAGCCGCCGGGGTTGACGTACTCCGCCTTGCCGTAGACCGGCGTCCGGACGCCGGCCCCCACCCGGGACAGCCGGATGAGCGGGGTCCAGCCGATGGTCTCGAGAACGGAGTCGTACGGGCGGGGATGTGGCGGCGTCATGGGGTGGCTCTCTGGCCGGTGCTGCGGCGGAAGTGGACCGGCTGCGCAAAGGCCGTCGCGACCGGCCGGCCGTCCCGCTGGGCGGGGGCAAACCGCATCCTGGCGACGCCCCGGACGGCGGCGGAATCGAATGCCGGATAGCCGCTCGATTCGACGACCGCAGTGGATTCGGGCAGGACGGTGCCGGTCTCGTTGACGAAGAGCCGGAGCTGCACCGTGCCTTCGACGCCCTGCTGATAGAGGTCGGCGGGATAGGTCACGGGCGGCACGGGGTCGAGCGCGACTGGGGGCTCGTCCCGGGGCGGGGCGGCATTGGCATCGCGGCCGGCGGTGTTCCGGGCATCGCCGGAGCAGGCAGCGATCGATACGGCGGCCACGAACAGGAGCAGGCGTCTCACGAATTCCCCTCCGCACGACGTTTGAGTTCCGCCAGGCGATTCAGGGCCTCGAGCGGCGTCATCTGGTCGAGTTCGAGGCCGCGGATTTCTTCCATCATCGGATGCGGTCCGGCGTCGCTCCGGAACAGGGCCAGCTGTCCCGGGTCGGGAACCGGGGGTTTCCCCGGGACCATCCGGTGCTCTCCCTCGAGCGTATGGAGCACTTCATTGGCCCGTTGGACCACCGCGCCCGGCAGTCCGGCCAGCTGGGCGACGTGAATGCCATAGGAGCGGTCGGTGCCGCCCGGCTCGAGCCGGTGCAGAAACACCACGCGCCCGCCCTGCTCTCGAACGGCGACATTCAGGTTCCGGGCATGCTGCAGCCGCTCCGGCAACTGCATCAGTTCATGATAATGGGTTGCAAACATGGTCTTGCAACCGACCCGGTCGTGCAGGTGCTCGGTCACGGCCCACGCGATCGCGACTCCGTCATAGGTCGAGGTCCCCCGGCCGAACTCGTCCAGCAGCACCAGGCTCCGGGGCGTGGCGTTGTGGAGAATCGCGCTGGTCTCGCTCAATTCCACCATGAAGGTGGACTGCCCCCGGGCGAGATTGTCGCTCGCTCCCACCCGGGTGAACAGCCGGTCCACGGCGCCGAGCCGGGCGGCATCGGCCGGAACGAAGGAACCCATCTGCCCCAGAATGACGCACAGTCCGATCTGGCGGAGAATGGTGGACTTGCCCGCCATGTTCGGCCCGGTGACCAGCAGGACCCGCGCGGCCTCGTCGAAATCGACGTCATTCGGCATGAAGGACTCGCGCGGCATGAGCCGCTCGATGACCGGATGCCGGCTGGCCCGGAGCGACAACTCGAAGCCGTCGGCCACGACCGGCCGCACATAGCGCCAGCGCACCGCGGCATCGGCCAGGGTGCCCCACACATCGAGCCGGGCCAGCGCCTGCGCGATCCGCTGGATTCTCGCGGTCGCCTCCCCCACCAGACGGCGCAGATCCACGAACAGTTCGCCTTCCCGGACCCCGATGCGTTCCTCGGCGCCCAGGATTCTGGCTTCGTACTCCTTGAGTTCCGGGGTGATGTAACGCTCGGCCCCGCTCAGGGTCTGGCGTCGCTCGTAGTCGGGGGGAACCCGGCCCGCCTGGGCGTGGGTGACCTCGAGGTAGTAGCCGAAGACCTTGTTGTATCCCACCTTGAGCGAGGGGATCCCGGTCCGCTCGCGCTCGCGCTGCTGCAGCGCCGCGATGTACTGCTTGCCCCCGTCGCGCAGGCCGCGCAGCTCATCCAGCTCGGCGTCGTAGCCGCTCCGGATGACATCGCCGTCGGCCAGGACCGCCGGCGGCCGGTCGGTGAGGGCGGCGCTCAGGGCCGCGTACAGCTCCGGCAGCAGATCGAAGCCGTCCGCGATCACCCCGAGCGCGGCGCTCCGCTCCCGGCCCGCGAGACCGGTGAGGGCCTCCAGCACGTCCGGCAGGCACTGGAAGGAATCCCGCAGCGCCCCCAGCTCCCGGGGCGTCGCCCGCCCGGCCGCGGCGCGGCCGCCCAGGCGTTCGAGATCCCGGACCCCCTTCAGGGCCTCCTGCAGCCGCTCACGGCCGCGGCCGTCGTTGACGAGCACCTCCACCGCGTCCAGCCGCCGGTTGATGGCGCCCGGCTCGGAGAGGGGCGAGAGGACCCAGCGGCGCAGCAGCCGCGCCCCCATCGGGGTGACCGTGGCGTCCAGGGCTTCGAGCAGCGTCGCGCCGCGGGTTCCGGTCCGGAGCGGTTCGACCAGCTCGAGGTTGCGGCGCGTCATGTCGTCCAGCCACAGGTGGCCCTCGCGGCGGCGGACCGCCGGCCGCGCCAGATGCGGGACGCCGGCCGGCTGCAGCTCGGCGACGTAGCGCAGCAGCGCGCCCGCCGCCGCCACCGCGGGCCGGTCGTCCGGCATGAGCCCCAGGCCCTCCAGCGACGCCAGCTCGAAGCGGCGGGCGAGTTCGGGCTCGGCCAGGCCGGCGTCGAACTCCCACGCCTCCCGGGTGGTCCGGAGCGCCCCCTCCTGGAGAAAATGGAAGTCGGCGGGCACGACGATTTCGGCCGGATCCAGCCGCGCCAGCGCTTCCTCGAGTGCCTCGGGTTCGACGGTCTCGAGAATGAACTCGCCGGTGCTGAGATCGATGGCCGCGACCCCGATGCCCTGCCCCGCCGGCGCCACCGCGACCAGGAAGTTGTTGCGCGCCCCGCTGAGAAAGGATTCGTCCAGGACGGCGCCGGGAGTGATGGTCTCCACCACCTCCCGCCGCACCAGGCCGCGGGCGAGTTTGGGGTCTTCCACCTGTTCGCAGATGGCGACCCGGTGCCCATGGGCGATGAGCTGGCGCAGGTATTCGGCGGCGGCCTTCACCGGCACCCCCGCCAGCGGCACGCCGTCCCCCCGGGAGGTAAGCGTGATGTTGAGGACTCGAGAGGCCAGCTCGGCGTCGTCGAAGAACATCTCGTAGAAGTCCCCCATCCGGAAGAACAGGATGGAGTCGCGATGCCGCGCCTTGATGTCCCGATACTGCTGAAGCAGCGGGGTGTTGGCCGAGTCGGCGACCTTCGGCGTCACTTTTCCTCGACCACGAACGGGCTGCCGCCCAGGCGGGTGCGGATGTCGCGGGCCGCGGCGGATGCCTGATCCCGGTCGGGATAGCGCCCCACCCGGATCTTGACGAAGCCGCCCTCCCGGACGAGCCGCGGCTGATAGCCGGCCTGCCGCAGCGATGCCACGGCGCTCTGCGCGGCCGCCTCCGAGCCCACCGCCGCGACCTGCACCGAATAGAACGGCCCCGACGGCGCGGCGGCGCTGTCGCCCCGCGCACTGTCGGCCGTGATGCGGGCGCACCGCGGCGAATAGAACGCGAGCTGGTTGCGGAGTTCGACGTTCTCCCCGGCCAGGCTGAGCCCGTCCGCCAGCCAGCGGCAGGCCTCCGCGGTCCTGCCCAGCTCGAAATTGGCCCGGGCTCCCCAGTAAGCGGCGACCGGCAGGAGCGGACTCAGGGGATAGTCCGCGCGCAGGCGTTCCAGGGTGCGGGCCGCGTTGGCCGCATTGCCGGCGGCGAAATCGTCCTGGGCCAGGCCCAGCCAGGCGTCGTCCGCCCAGGAGGAGGAGGCGTATTCCACGGCGACCCGCCGGAAGAACTGCGCCCGGTCCCCGGCCGATCGGGCCACGAGCCCGCTGGTGTAGAGGATCTGCGGGTACAGCGAGTCGGTCGGGGCGGTATCCTGGCGCAGCCGGGCCACGATGGCCCGGGCGGAATCGCCCATGCCATCCTGCGCCAGCCGTACGGCCGCGATGAGCCGGCTGTCCTCCTGCGCGGCGGCGTGGCCGGCCAGCAGGCATCCGAGCACGATGAGCCAGAGAGGCCGTTTCATGCCGCATTCCTCCACGGGGCCGCCAGGCGCATCGCCAGATCCGCCAGCAGCCCCCGGTCATCGGAAATCCGGGTGCTCTTCAGCGCACGATCCGCCGCCAGCACCGCGCGGAGGGCCGCGTCGACCCGCGCCATGGGCCAGCTGCCGGCCCATCCGGCCCATTTCCGGGTCTCGACTTTCCACTCGCCCAGCCCGAACGGTCGCACCCGGACCAGCGACTGCATGAGCGTTTTCGGCAACTCCCCGCTCCGTACTCCGGCGTCGAGATGGGACCGGGCCAGGCCGACACCGATGAGCGTGGTGCCGAGCAGCGTGATCATGCGCACCGCGGTCACGTCGGGCGTTTCCAGCAGCCGGCCCGTCATCGGCAGGGCCTTCTCTGCCCTGCCCGCCATGACCAGATCCCGCCAGTCGGCCAGGGTTTCGCCGAATCGGATCCCGACCAGCGCGGCGACCTGTTCCACGGTAACGTCGCCGACACGTTCGACGGAAGCGATCTTCTCGATTTCCGCCGAGAGCGCCCCGAGGTTGTTGCCGACCGACGCGAGCAGGTGGCTGGCGGCGGCGGGCTGGAAGGTGAGCCCCAGGCCGCCGGCCCGGTGGGCGATCCACCGGAGGACTCGTTCCGGCTCCAGCGGCTCGAATGCGACCGCCGCCGCATAGCGGGAGAGCGCGGCGTCGGTCTTTTCCTCTCCGGCCCCCTGGACCGCCACCAGCAGGGTGTCCGCGGCCGGATTCTCCAGATAGGCATCGAGCACCGCGCGGACCCTGGCCTTCCGCTTCAGGCCCTCGACATCCCGCAGAATCACCACCCGGCGGTCCGCCATCATCGGCAGGGTATTCAGCAGGGCGTGCAGGCTCTCGGGATCCAGTTGCGGCGCCGATCGCTGGTCGAGATTGAAATCCCGGAGCGCGGGCTCAAGCGCCGCGTCGAGCAGGGCCCGGATGGCCTCGTCCTTCAGCGTGTCTTCGGGGCCGTAGAAGTAGTAGACCGGCCGGAGATCGCCCTTCTTCAGGGCGCGATGGAACGTGTCAAACGACAGTGCCGCCATGCGGGAATACTACCGCAGGGACGGGGGGTGGAGAAGGGATCAGAAGCGCCGGCTCGGCTCAGCAGGAAGGACCCGCGGCACCCCCGAGGCGGTGGAAGAGCCGTTCGAGAAAAGCGGGGGAGGTGGTTATCCGGGCCTGGCGGAGGAGGGCGACGCCGGTATCCAGGGCACGATCGAACGCCGCGCAGTGGGGGCAGGTGGAGCGGTGTCGAATCAGAATATCCAGCAGCGGGCCGGCGATCCGGTCCCGGTAGGTGCTGTAATTGTCGCGGAACGTCGTGCACTCAGGAGTGGCCGCCATGCCGGGAGTTACCCGGCAGGGCGGGGAAGGTTCCTGCCCGGGCCCCGGAGGCCCGGGAGATCCTATTCCAGGTCCGGTGCGATGATCTCGGCGAAGTGCTGCCGGGCCCGGTTCAGACGGCTCTTGACCGTGCCCAGGTTGCAGCCGGTCACCAGCGCGATTTCCTCGTAGCTCCTGCCCTCCAGCTCCCGCAGGACGAATACCTCCCGCTGATGCGGGCTCAGGCGGGTGACCGCCCGCTCGACGGCCTCCTGCAGATGCCGGCGGTGATGCACCAGGTCCGGCCGGGACCGGGAGTCCTCGTATTCCACGGGCCGGGATTCGTCCCCCAGCAGGCCGCGCAGGGTCCGCTCGTAGACCAGCGGACTCCGGCTGCGGTTCCGGAGTTCGTTCTTGGCGAGGTTCGAGGCAATGGTATAGAGCCAGGTCGTGAACTTCCGCTGGCGATCGAACCGGTGCAGATGCCGGTGAACCCGGATGAACGCTTCCTGTACCAGGTCCTCGGCGCGTTCCCGGTCCCCGATCATGCGGAAAACGAAGGCCAGCAGCCGGTTGCGGTACCGGGTGACCAGCAGCGTGAAGGCGCGGGGGTCTCCCGCGAGGTGGTCACGAATGAGAGAAGCCGTCTCGGGCCCCGGGTCCCGGCGCGCAGCGGCGCCAAAGGGTGCCTGGGCGATGGCTGTGAAAGGGGCAGACACGGCACGCTCCTGTACAGTATAGGTTGCAAGCACAAAACCATATACAACAACGACCGTGTGCCCAATGCCGGCCTTGAGAAGCCAGCCACCCTCTGAATTGCAGCTAATTCTTTAATGTACAACACATTAGCTACAATAAAACAACAACTGCCCGGGCTGATCGCCAGGCAGAAAGGTAGTACAGACAGCCTATTTGTGCAAGCCTAGTGCATAAAACACTGAACAAAGAGAATGGCGCTCAAGGTCTTGCCGTCCCCGATCTCTCCCCGACGCACCATCTCCAGCACGTCCGACCATCGGGTCGGCCGGACTTCCAGGAACTCGTCGGCCTCGAGGCGCGCGGGCACTTGCCGCAGACCGCTTGCCAGGAAGAGGTGGATCCGCTCGTCGGTGAAGCCGGGTGTCGTGTAGATCGTGCAGAGCCGTCCCAGGTGGCTGGCGGTGACGCCGGCCTCCTCCTGCAGTTCGCGCCGGGCACAGGCCTCGGGTTCCTCGCCCGGCTCCAGCCGTCCGGCAGGGATCTCCCAGATGGGGCCGCCGGCGGCGTGCCGGAACTGGCGGATGAGCAGGACCCGTGGGTCGGGGCCTGCCGGGTCGTCCAGAAAGGGCAGCACCGCCGAGGCCCCCGAATGACGGATCATCTCGAGCTCGCCGGTGGAGCCATCCGGGAAGCGCACGGTATCGAGGTCGAGGTTGAGGACGCGGCCGGTATAGAGACGGCGGGTGGAGAGCAGAGCCATGGGAAGTGAGTGAGGAGTGAGAAGGGGCCGGTGTGAGACGGGGTGGAAGGGGTGAAAGAAAGGGTCTGGCCGGGGACGGGCAATCCCCGCACCCGGGCTCGCCGGATTGTGGGTGAGGGGGAATGAAACGGCGATGGCCGGCCCCTTCGCGGAGCCGGCCATTCCCGCCTTCTCACCACCCGCTCACCGCCTCACCGCTCATTCCCCTCCAGATCCCGCAGGCTGATCGGCCCGAGCCCGAGCGCTTCGATCCCCGGCCGGATACTGGCGACATCGCCGACCACGACCACACCGACCTGATCCGGCCGGACGTACAGCCGGGCGACCCGCTGCACGTCCGCGGCCGTGACCGCCATGACTCTCTGGACATAGTCGTTGTAGTAGGTGAACGGGAGGTCGAAGTCCAGCAGGTCGGCCATCCGGAAGGCGACCTGGCTGGTGGTTTCGAAGTCGCCCGGGAGACCGAGGGCGAGATAGGCCTTTGCCCGGGCCAGTTCCACCGAATCCACCGGCTCGTCCCGGATCCGGTTGATCTCCTTGAAGAACTCGATCAGAGAGCTGTCGGTGACGTTGGTTCTGACCGCGGCGGTCGCGAGGAACGGCCCCGGCAGGGTGGGGCGGAAGGCGAATCCGGACCGGGCGCCGTAGGTGTATCCCCGGGTCTCCCGCAGGTTGCTGTTGAGCCTTGAGGAGAACGAACCGCCCAGGAGGGTGTTCATGACCTGAATGGCATAGTAGTCCGGGCTCCGGCGATCCACGCCGGGGCTTCCGATGTAGATGATCGACTGGGCCGCACCCGGCTTGTCGACCAGGAAGACGGTCCGCGGGCCACCGAAGGCGGCCGGCGCGGAGGTCACCGGCTTCAGCATGCCGCCCCGGGTGCCCCAGCTGCCCCCGAACCTGGCCTCCAGCGCCTTGCGCGCCTCGGCCGGGGTGATATCGCCGACCACGACGATGCTCATGCCGGCCGGGGTCAGCGCGTCCTCATAGAACCGGCGGACGGAAACGGAATCGAACGTGGCCACGGAAGCGGAGTCACCGTTCAGGCTCACGTGGTAGGGATGACCCTCGGGGTAGACGATCGCGCCGAAGGCGAGCTGGGCCATGACGTTGGGCTGGTCCCGCTGCTGGATGATCCGGGCCAGCAGCAGGTCGCGCTGGCGCAGCACTTCTCCCGCCGCGAAGGTCGGGCGTCGGATGACATCCGCCAGCAGGTCCAGAGCCGGCTCCATGGTGCGTCGGGGCACCTTGAGCGAGGCCTGCATCGAGGTCCAGTCCGCCCCGGTGCCGAGCGACGCGCCCAGGTACGCGGCCTCGGCCGCGATGGCGGCGGCGTCACGGCTGCCGGCGCCCTCGTCCAGCATGTTCGCCGTGAAACTCGCCAGCCCGTGCCGGCTCCCCTCGGAGAGTCCCCCCGCGCCGAAGAGCGCGACGAACTGGACCAGCGGCACCTCGTGCATCTCCACGACGTACAGCCGCACACCGTTGGCCAGGGTGGAGGTCTGAACCCTGGGTGTCGTGAACGCCGGCGGCGGTGCGAGCCGGGGCGGCACGCTGCGATCGAACCCCTGGGCCTGGGCGGCCGTGCCGGCCGACAGGAGCAGCCCGAGGGTCACAAGAAGATGCCGGGTCATGGGGTCACCTCCGGCGGCCTGGCCGCCAGGTCGGTCCTGCCTTCCGGCACGATGCTCAGGATCACTTTGTGTCCCCCGAGGTACTGGCGTGTGACTCGCTGAATATCCGCCCGGGTCACCTTCCGGTACCGCGCCAGATCCCGATCGAAGTAGTCGGGCGTGCCGGCGAAGTAATAGTAGGAGTTCAACTGGTTGGCCTTGGAGCCGACCCGCTCGAGGCGGTTCAGGAAACTGGCCTCGGTCGAATTCTGGGCCTGCTCCAGCTCCCGCTGCGTGGGGCCCTCGGCGGCCAGGCGGGTGATCTGCCGATCGATCGAGGCCTGCAGCTCGGGCAACGCCTGGCCCGGCCGGGCCGTGGCCAGGATGATGAAGTCGCCGTCGAGCCGCATCCCGTCCTGGAACGCCGAGACCCCGGTCGCGATCTGCTCGTCGTAGACCAGGGCCTGGGTGAGCCGGCTGTTCCGGGCGCCGGTCAGAATGTAGGCCAGCAGATCCAGGGCGGCATCGTCCGGGGCGTAGACCCGGGTGCTGTGCCATTCGTAGTAGAGCCGCGGGAGCTGGACCCGGTCTTCCAGGACCAGCATGGTGTCCCGGGCCAGCTGGAACGCCGGCGCCTCGGGCCGCTCGATCGGCGGGCCATGGGGAATCTCCCCGAAATACTTCTGCATGAGCGCCATGACCTGAGGGGCCTTGACGTCCCCGGCGACGGTAATCACGGCGTTGTTGGGTGCGTAGTACCGCCGGAAGAATTCCTTCACGTCCTCCAGCGATGCGGCGGACAGATCCGCCATGGAGCCGATCACCGGCCAGGAGTAGGGATGGGCGGCGGGATAGAGAGCCTTGGCCAGGGTCTCCCAGGCCAGCCCGTAGGGCTGATTCTCGTAGCTCTGGCGCCGTTCGTTCTTCACCACATCCCGCTGCAGGTCCACTTTCTCCGGCGTCATGGTGGGCAGCAGCCAGCCCATCCGGTCCGCTTCCAGCCAGAGCATGAGCGGTACCGCGCTGGAGGGACCCTCTTCGTAGTAGTTGGTCCGGTCGTTGGTGGTCGATCCGTTGTTGTTGGCGCCGGCTGCCTCGAGCAGGCGGTCGAACGCGGGGTACTCCGCATGCTCCGACCCCATGAACATCAGGTGCTCAAAGAGATGGGCGAAGCCGGTGCGGCCCGGCTTTTCGTCGCCCGAGCCGACCATGTACCAGATGTTCACCGCGACGGTGGGCACCGAGTGGTCTTCGTGAACCATCACCGTGAGTCCGTTTTTCAATGTATCGACGGTGACCGGCACCGAGAGCCGGGTCCCGTCCTGCGCCGCCAGCGGCACGGCAACCGCCAGCATGAGCAGGCCGGAAAGAAGTCTTCCTCTACGCATGGGTAAATCCTCGACATGGTGGGACGACGGGCGGACGGACGCTGTACCGGAGATACGACGGGAGGATAGGGGAAGTTTTGCCGGGGGTCCAGCCTACCAGGTCCGGACCCAGGCCACCGGTACCTTGAAGGCTTCTTCCGCCATGTAGCCCAGTTCCCGCCGGAGACTTCCCGAAATGGGGCTGGTCTTCGTCGGTGAGGTCAGGGCCGCCAGGCCCATGCGGGCGGCTTCCAGCCGGAGCCGCCCCATATGAAAGGGGTCGCTCACGAGAAGCACCGTATCCCGGGCCTCCCCCGCCTGCTGGAGCCAGCGCGTAACCGCTTCCACCGAGGCCGCGGTGGAACGCCCCTCCGGCCGTACCACGACGGCCGAATCCGGGACGCCCAGGCTCATCAGATACCGCCGGCCCACCGTGGCCTCGCTTTCGCGGTCTCCGGTACCGATGCCGCCGGTCACCACGACGAGCGGCGCATAGCCGGCCGTGAAGAGATCATAGGCGTGGTCCAGCCGGGCCCGCAGAACCGGGGAAGGCCGGCCGTTGTACTGCGCGGCGCCGAGCACGACGATCGCATGAGCCCGGGCCCGCTGATCCTGGCGGCTGGCAATCCACACGAAAACGAACGACAGCAGGTAGACGGCGATGGCTGCGGTTCCGGCGAGCAGCAGCGCACGCCGTCGGAAACGGGGAGGCGAGGACACGGAAGGAGAAAATAGTCGGAGGTCGAGCGGTCGGGAATCGGAGACCCTAGAGGTCGAAGCTCTCCCCCAGCTTCGGGATCGCCACCTCGCCGACGCCTTCTTCCTTCAGCAGGTCCGCCATCGCCTCCAGCCCGTCCATTTCACCGTGCACCACGAAGGCCCGGCGGATGGGACCGCCGAGCTGCCGGATCCACCAGCGCAGTTCTTCCCGGTCGGCGTGGGCCGAATACCCGGCCAGGGTCTCGACCTCGGCCCGGCGCTCGTGCATTTCCCCCATGATCCGGACTTCGTTGCGGCCTTCCTGAATCCGCCGGCCCAGAGTGTGCTCCGCCTGAAACCCGACGAAGAGGACGATGTTGCGGTGGTTGCCGATATGGTTGGCGAGGTGGTGCAGAATGCGCCCGGACTCGGCCATGCCGGAGGCCGCGATGATCACCGCGGGTCCGGCGAGCGTATTGAGCTTCTTGGATTCCTCGACATCCCGGATGTAGCTGAGCAGGGGGAAATCGAAGAGATGCTCGGCCCGGTCCATGAGACGCTCGCGCCGGTCGAAGATCTCGGGGTGCATGCGGAAGACCTGGGTCGCATCGACCGCCAGCGGGCTGTCGACGTAGATCGGGATCTGCGGGATCTTCTTCGCCCGGTAGAGCCGGTGGAGCGCGAAGGTCAACTCCTGCGTCCGCCCCAGGGCGAAGGACGGGACGAGCACCTTGCCCCCGCGCGCGGCCGCCCGCCGGACGACCTCGCCCAGCTTCGCTTCGGAATCCGCGACCGTCTCATGCCGCCGGTTGGCGTAGGTGGATTCGACAATCAACGTATCCACCGGCCCGGGAGGCGGACTGGGATCCCGGATGATGGGCAGCCCGCGGCGGCCGATGTCTCCCGAAAAGACCAGCCGGTGGCCGCCGGGCTCCATGATTCGCAGATCCACCGAAGCGGATCCCAGAATGTGACCGGCCTCGGCGAACTCGAAACTCATGTTCCTGCGCAGGTGGTGCACCCGCCGGTACGGCAGGCCCTCCATCAGATCCTGCACCGCGATCGCATCCGGCATGGTGTAGAGCGGCTCCGCCTGGGGGCCCGCCCGGCCGTGGCGCTGGAGATACTCGAAGTCCTTCTCCTGGATGTGCGCGGAATCGGGCAGCATCACGGCGCACAGGTCCCGGGTGGCCGGCGTGGCGATGATGGGCCCGTGAAAACCACGATTGACCAGCAGCGGGAGCCGGCCGGAGTGGTCGATATGCGCGTGGCTCAGGACGATCGCGTCGATCCGACGCGGGTCGATCGGGAGGTTGTTGTTGAGTTCCCGGGTCTCGGAACGCCGGCCCTGGAACAGCCCGGCATCGAGCAGGACGCGGGCACCCGCGGCCTCGAGCAGATGCATCGAGCCGGTGACCTGGCCGGCGGCGCCATGAAAGGTGAGGCGAATGGACATGGGGAATTGGATGATGATCGATTGGTGATTGGATTGATTGACCATGGGTGACCGGCTTCGGACAGACCATTGCGGGCTCGATGCCGCCCACTCATCCAATCACCAATCATCCAGTCACGAAACTGCAGCTTACCCCGTCCCGAACAGCCGGTCGCCCGCGTCTCCCAGCCCCGGCATGATGAAACCGTGCTGATTCAGCTGCCGGTCGAGTGCGGCGCTGAAGATGGGGACGTCCGGATGTTCCTGCTGCATCCGACGTACCCCTTCGGGGGCGGCGACCAGACAGAGAAAACGGATGCGTTTGGCTCCGGCCTGCTTGAGCGCGTTGACCGCGGCGACGGCCGAGCCGCCGGTGGCGAGCATGGGGTCGAGCACCAGGAACTCCCGGACCTCCCCCGCGCCGGGGATCTTGAAGTAGTAATCCCGCGGGCGCAGGGTGGTTTCGTCGCGGGAGAGCCCGATGTGCCCCACCCGGGCCGAGGGAATGAAATGGGCGATGCCGTCGACCATGCCGAGCCCGGCCCGGAGTATCGGCACCAGCGCCACCCGCCGCCCGTCGACTCGCCGTCCGGTCATCCGTTCGATCGGCGTCTCGATCTCCACCGGTTCGGTGGGCAGATCCCGGGTCACTTCATAGGCCATGAAGGCGGCGATCTCGCTCACCAGCTGTTTGAAATCCCGCGTGTGGGTACGCTTGTCACGCAGGAGCGTCATCTTGTGCTGAATGAGGGGATGCGAGATGACCGTCAGATTTGGAAACGGGTCGGTGGGCATGGGCTACAATATGGACCGCCACAGGACCATCAGCCAGCGGGGTGTCTGGAGGCGGTGATTCGGAAGGGCGCCGGTGGGGGGGAACCGCGAGCCACAAGGGCGCGAGAACGCAAAGGGTGCGTGGTTTTAGGGGCTCTGCGCAATCACACCATTGTGGCTCGGCCTAGGGGACGCCCAAGGCCGGGGTCAGACACACAGGCGGGGTGTGCCGGACCACCCCCAGGCCCGCACGGCCATCTGTAACGTGTTGTCAGATATCAATTTCAATGGCCTGACACAGGTTCTCTCCCGAGGGGCAGATTCCGACCCGGAGCTTGCCGTGCGGGCGCCGGGTGGGATAGGAAAGCCGTGCCTCGGGTGGGGCGGTGAAGTAGCTCGAGTCCGGCGTCACCCCGGGGGAATCGAATCGGACGACCTGGCCGGTGGAGAGTTCGAGCGCCGGCTTGAGCCGGGCGTTGATCCGGGCGTCTCCGGTGACGTACAGTATGAGGCGAGTCGTACCGGCCTCGGGAAGCGCCGTGAGGCGCACCGGAGGTTCCGCCCGGAAGCATCCGGCCACCCCGACGGCCGAAAGGAACAGGGCGGCGATCAGGCCGGATCCGCGCCCTGCCGTCGTCCCGAAGGAGCTCATTCCGCCAGCAACTCCCGGATACGTCGATCCCACACCCGGTAGGTTGGATCGTCCGGGTGGAACTCTCCATAGCCTTCGTAGCGAATGTCTCCCTGCTTGTCGATCAGCACGAAGCTGGGCCAGAACCGGATGCCATACAGATCCCACGTGGCGCGATCGTTGTCCTGGGCGTTGGGGTAACGGATACCCTGGCGCTCGAGCGCGCGGGCCACGTTGCCGCGATCGTGCTCGCCGGCATAGGGCGGAAATTCCGGCGTATGAATGCCGATGATCGTCAGACCCTGTGCCCGGTACCGGCGGTCAAGATCCACCAGCGAGGGTACCGTCCGGGTGCAGTTACCGCAGGTGAAGACCCAGAAGTTGAGCAGCACCACCCGGCCCCGGAGCGACGCGAGGCGCACCGGAGCTTCGCTGTTCAGCCAGCTGGTGTTGT
>JBFXBG010000077.1:0-17983 GCA_050183505.1 Gemmatimonadales bacterium
ATCAGGACACGGTCGGCCCCGCCGGCCGGAAGCTGAACTGGTCCATCCGGGAGTTCGGGGTGTGGAACGCCCGTCCGCTGCTGCAGGAGTCCGATGAGACGGCCAAACTGGCCGCGCTGATGCTGTCGCAGGCGGACAGTCTGGTCGGGTTGCTGATGGCCCAGGACGGAAACTATGACCTCTCGGGCGGGAGAATCGTGTTCAAGGATGCCGCGGCGGCCAGGCAGTACGGCCTGCTGCGCACCTGGCTCTCGCAGCAGTCGGACCAGTGGGGCGGTGCCGCCGACGCCGGCCCGGTAACCGTCCGGCACATTCTCCAGGCCATCCAGTCGAGCCGCCTGCCCCAGGAGAAGGTTGGCTCATGACCCGCGGTTCGGGTCGCGCCGCCGAGGATGGCCGCGGCATGAGCGCCTCGAAAGGCAACGTCCCCTCCCTGACGGCCGGGAGGGGGCGTTTTGCTCCCGGCCCCGACTGACATGCGCAACCTCTACGTCCTGGGGTTCACCTGGTCGGCGGCGTGCCTGACCCTGCTCCTGGCACCCCGGAGCGGGGAGCAAACCGTCTCCCCTCCTCCGCCGGCAGCCTGGAGCGGGCCCGCGGCCGGCTGGTTTGCCGCCGCCAAGCCGTTCTGCAATGCGCTCGAAGTCGAGACCCGGCTGCAGTACGCGCCGCCGCCGGAAGGATGGGACGGCGCGGGATACGGCGCGGCCTGCTTCGCGCTGGCCGGCCGAATTGACCACGCCCGCGAGTTGATCCGGCGTCTGCCGGCCGGCGAACGCGCCCGGGCCGCCGGGATCGTGTTCCAGATCGGGCACCCGGTGGCGGATGCCGGCGATGACCGGTCCGCCGGCCCGATGATGGGACTGGTGCTGGAGTTCTGGCCCGACAACTACATGGCGCTCTACCATGCCGGGATGTCGGCCTATGCGCTGGGCCGGCCCGGCCCCGCGGCCGAGTATCTCCAGCGATTCCTGCAACGCTATCGGTTGGACGACGGATGGACCCGGAACGCCCGAACGGTCCTGGCGCGACTGGGGGCCGGATGACGGCGGCTCCCTGGTACCCCGACTCCAACGGGACCGGCGCGGGATACATCGCCCCGGGGGCGGTGCTCGCGGGCCGCTACGAGATCGGGCACGAGATCGGCCGCGGCGGTTACTCGGTCGTGTATCGTGCCCGGGACCGGGCCCTCGACGCCGAGGTGGCGGTCAAGCTGCTGGTCCCGCCGCCGGCGTCGGCCGCCCTGGCGCGGGAACGCATGCGGCGGGAAGCCCTCGCGGTCCGGGGGCTGGCGCATGCCAATATCGTCGGTGTCCACGACTACCTCGAGGACGGACCCTGGTCGTTCGTCATCATGGAGCTGGTGGCCGGGCCGGATCTGGCCCGCCGGGTGGCGTCGCGCGGGCCGCTCACCGGGGAAGAAACCGTCGTCGTCGGACAGGGGATTGCGACCGCATTGTCCGCGGCCCATCGTCGGGGCATCCTGCACCGCGACGTGAAGCCTCAGAATATCCTGCTCGATCCGACCGGCATCGCGCGGTTGACCGATTTCGGTTCGGCGCACCTCGACGGCCAGGCCTCGGTCACGCAGACCGGGGGCCTGGTCGGTACGCTGCTCTTCGCCGCTCCTGAAGTCCTGGCGGGGGAGCGAGGCGATGCGCGCTCCGACATCTACGCCCTGGGCATGACGCTGTACTACGCACTCACCGGCGACCTCCCACCCAGGCCATCGCTCCATCTGCCGCCTCCTTCCCTGCCCGACGGCCACCGGCCCTCGGCGGGCCGGAGCGGAATCGCCGGCTGGCTCGACGAGGTCGTGGCCTGTGCCACCTCCGCGCTTCCGGGTGACCGCTTCCCCTCGGCGGCCAGTCTGCTGGATGCGCTCTCGCGGCACGATCCGCTGGAACGGCCGCACGCGGCGATCGGCCTGTCAGGCGCACAGCCCTGCCCCTTGTGCGGAGCGGAGGACCGGCTCGGAATGGGGTTGTGTCTGGAATGCGCTGCGGTCTCGGGCGAACGGGCGGATTCGGTGATCTTCGTCCAGCGCGGGGTCTCACCGGGAGAAACCAGCCTGGTTCTCGAGCGGCTCCGGACGCTGGCCGGGAGCGAAGCGGCGGCCGGCGAGCTTTCGCTGGTTGCCTCGGGACGCCGGGCGCTGGCCCGGGTACCGGGCCGCCACGCCGCCCGGGTCATCGACCGGCTCAGCGCGCTGGATATTCCGGCCCGGGCGGGGCGCCGATGGACCCCGCTGCCGTTGCCGTTCTTCGCCACCCTGGGCATGATGGCGGTCACCGGCGGCGCGGCCGGGATTCTCGCCGCTCCACCGCTGCTCTGGTCGACGCCGGTTCTGGTAGCGGCCCTCTGGCTGGAGGGCCGGCGACAGGCGCGTCGCCCGCTGCTGCGGCCGGGACGGCCGAAGGTGCTGCTGCCGCCGGCGCTGCACCGTGAGCTGGCCCGGGCGATGGATCAGCTGCCGCCGGGGCCGGGGCGGAGCCTCCTGGCCGACATCATCCGGACCGCGGCCGTCGCGTTCCAGAGGATGGGACCCGAGGCGGACCCGGGGGGAATACGAGAGAGCCTTGACGGTCTGCTGCGGCTGTCGGCGGACGTGGCGCGGCACCTGTCGGAACTCGACCAGACCCTGGCCCGGCTGACACGGCAGCGCAACCAGCAGGTGCTCCCGGTGCCGCGGCTGTCGACCGCAATCAGCCAGTGCGAACGGGCCCGGGATACGCTGGTCCAGCGGCTGCTGGACGTGATCACCCTCCTGAGCCAGCTGCGCCACCAGGCCGCCGACTCTCCGATGGCGGCGGGCCGTACCCTGGCCTCCATGACCGCCGAACTGGATGCCGCGGTCCGGCGCCGGGCCGACGCGTCCCGGGAAATCGAGCTGCTGCTCTCGGGCCGGTCTTCATAGACGTTCCACCCAGCGCGAGATCGCGCGGGCGAGCTCTTCCAGCACGTCCGCATCGGTCCGCCCCGAGCGCTTGAGCACGTGGAAGGAGTGATCGCCACCCTCCACCGCGTGCAGCGTGGCCCGTTCCCCCAGACCGCCGCACACTTCCCGGATCAGGTCGAGCCGGGCCAGCGCATCCCGGGTTCCCTGAAGGAACAGCATCGGCCGGTCCACCAGCGCCAGGTGCTCCGCCCGGCTGGTCCCCGGGGTCCCGGGCGCATGCAGCGGAAAGCCCAGGAAGATGAGCCCGGCTACCGGCAAGGCCTCATGCGCAGCGGCGGAGGAGGTCATCCGCCCGCCCAGCGACTTCCCGCCTGCCACCAGCCGAAGCGCCGGAGCCACGGAGGCCGCCGTCCGGACGGCGGCGCACACGGCGTGCTGCAGGACCGCCGGCGGATCCGGCCGGCGGCGCCCCGCATCCGTATAAGGAAACTGGAACCGCAGCGTCCCGATGCCCTCGCCCGCAAGCAATCCGGCCAGGGAGGTGAGGAACGGATGCCGCATCCCCGCACCCGCACCGTGGGCCATAACGTACAGGGTGTGGGCGGAAGACGGCTGCAGCAGCAGCCCGGGCAGCGCGCCGCCCGAGGGAAGATCAATCGAGATGTCCCGGATCGAATCCACGGCATTCTCCCGGATGTGGCGGGCCTAGAGGGCTCCGTGCAGCCGTTCGAGCACCCGCGCGAGATCCGGCGCCAGGTCGAGCACTTCCACCACCGGATCCCGTTTCAGCCGTTTCATTCTCTGGACGGCGGTGCGGATGGTGAACTTCCGGATGTCGAGCCCGCGGGTCACTTCGCTCCAGCGCAGCGGCATCGAAACCGGGGCGCCGGGAAGCGGCCGCAGGCTGAACGGCGCGGCCAGCAGCTTGCCCAGCCCGTTCTGCAGGTAGTCGACGTAGACCTTTCCGCCCCGCTTGTGAACCTGGCGGGTCGTGGTGGCAATGCCGGGCTCCCGGGCCACCACGGCGTGCGCCAGCACCTCGCCGAAGGTGCGGGCCTGCTCATGGGTACATTGCCGCCCGAGGGGAACCAGCACGTGGAGTCCGGACGATCCGCTGGTCTTGATGAACGCGGGCAGGTCGATCTCCCGGCACAGCGCGTGCGTGGCCCTGGCGACCTGGATCACGTCCTCGAACGGCGCCTCCTTCGGATCCAGGTCCAGGATGCACCAGTCCGGCTGCTCCAGCGAAGGAGACCGGCTGGCCCAGATATGGAGCGGAATCGCCCCCAGATTGGCGATGTAGAGCAGCGATTCGACATCGTCGCAGATGAAATAGTCGATCTCGCGGGACGCATCCTCGCTCCAGCGCCGCTCGGTCCGGAGCCAGTCGGGGGCGAACGCGGGCGCGTCCTTCTGGAAGAACGACTTGCCCGTGATACCGTCGGGATAGCGGGTCAGGACCACCGGACGGTTCCGGAGGTAGGGCAGGAGCCAGGGCGAGATCTCGCGGTAATAGGCGATCAGATCTCCCTTGGTATAGCCCTCATCCGGCCAGAAGATCTTGTCGAGGTTGGAGAACTTGACCTCGCGGGGAACATCCTGTGCCACCGTCGGCGCGGGATCGGGAAGCCCGTCGGCCGGCCCGGCGGCGAGCTGCTCACGGCGGCATTCCGCCGCCGGCTTGTCATCCCGCAGCCGCAGGAAGACCGGCTGGCGGAGATAGCCTTCGTCGGTCATCTCCTTGTACCGCACCTCGGCAACCAGCACCGGATCCACCCAGACGGACGTGCGGAAGTCGGGCACGTCCTTCATGGCGATCCGCTGTCCGCTGACCGGAGAGACCGGACCGATGGAGGCGGGCGTCTCCCGCCGAAGCCGGTCGAGGTCGGCCCGGATCTGGTCCAGTTGCCGGCCGGTGAACCCGCTTCCCGCCCGTCCCACGTAGGCCAGATCGGGCCCGACGAACTGGGCCAGGTGAATCGCCCCGAATCCGCCCCGGGAGCCCTTCGCGCGGGTATAGCCCACAATGACGAAATCCTCGGTGCGGTCCGAGCGGATCTTGAGCCACGATGCGGAACGACCGCCCCGGTAGGGGGCATCCATTTTCTTCGCCACGATGCCCTCGAGCCCCATGCGCTCGACCTCAGCGTACAGCGCCTCACCGCGCTCTTCGAAATGGTCCAGATAGCGGAGCGCGCCGGCCGGGGGAAGCACGCGCCGGAGCAGCGCCTTGCGCTGGACCAGCGGCAGCCGGCGCAGATCGAAGCCCTCGAACCCGAGCAGGTCGAACGCAAAGAACGTGACCGGATTCTCGACCGCCGCCCGGCGGACCTCCAGCGCGCCGGTGAGCCGTCCCCGCTGCTGCAGCCGCTGGAAACTCGGGTGCCCCGCCTGATCCACCGCCACGACTTCGCCGTCCAGCACAACCCCGTCGAAGGGCAGTGCCGCCACCGCGCGGGCCACCTCCGGAAACGTGGCCACGGCATCGTGACCATTACGGGTCAGGAGCCGGGCCTCGCCCCGCTCCCGGGCGACAATCATCCGATAGCCGTCCAGCTTGAGCTCGAACAGCCAGCCTTCCCGGGAGAACGGCTTCTCCCGGGTCTCCGCCAGCATGAGTTCGACATCCGCCGCGCTTACCGTCCGGCGTGGCGCCTTGAGCCGGCGCAGCTCCTCCCGGATCGGGTCCGCCGCGTCGTAGCCCGCCTTGAGCTGCTCGACGGTCAGCCCCGAGAGGACGGATGCCTCGGGGTAATCACCGCCGTCCTCCCGCACCCAGCCGTCCCGTTCCTTGATGAAGAGCCATTCCTTCTGGCTCTTCTTGATCTTCACCAGCGTCCAGAGCCCCTTGAGCTTGTAACCCCGGAGTTCGAAGAGCAGCTTCCCCTTCTCCAGGCCTTCAAGGGGATCCTCGATCGGAACCCACTCGCCCCGGTCCCACACGATCACCGCCCCGGCCCCGTAGTTCCCTTCCGGAATCTTCCCCTCGAAATCCCCGTATTCGACGGGGTGATCCTCCACCAGCACCGCCAGCCGCTTGTCCGCGGGATTGGCGGAGGGACCCTTGGGCACCGCCCAGGAACGCAGCACCCCCTCCATCTCCAGCCGCAGATCGAAATGGAGGTGACGGGCCGCGTGCTTGTGGACCACGAAGAGACGTCCCTCCGAACGACCCACCGCGCCGGCCGGCTCCGGCGTGCGCTCCAGCGCGCGCTTGGCTCGGTAGGAGGCGAGGAGGTCAGAGGAGCGGGGCATGGGGTGAGGGGGTGCCAGGTGACGGGTGACGGTGCCGAGTGCCGGGTGCCGGGTGCCGAGAGGCATCATAAGAGCATCCGCAACAACGCCTTAAACGGCTTGACCTAAAGTAATCTCTTGACGGATTACCGCCAATTCCATAGCGTTGAGGTCCTATGCCAGCCAGACCCATTGCATCCGCCACGATTTCGTTCGGGCTCGTCTCGGTCCCGGTCAAGTTGTATTCCGCGAGCGAGGCTTCGGCCAACATCAGCTTCAACTGGCTGCACAAGAAGTGCGGCTCCCGGCTGAAGCAGCAGTATATCTGTTCCAACGACGGGGAAGTGGTCGAAAAGGACGACATGGTCAAGGGCTACGAGTTCTCCAAGGGACAATACGTTCTCTTTGCCCCGGAGGAGATCAAGGCCCTGGAAGAGAAGGCCACCAACTCGATCGACATCGCGGAGTTCGTCCCGCTGGCGCAGGTGGACCGTGTCTACGTGGACAAGGTCTACTACCTCGGCCCCGACAAGGGCGGGGAGCGGGCCTACAAGCTGCTCGGCGAAGCCATGGCCGAGACCGGCCGGGCCGCCCTGGGCCAGTACGCCGCGCGGGGGAAACAGAACCTGGTGCTGGTCCGCCCGCAGAACGGCGTCCTGGTGATGGAACAGCTGCACTATGCCAACGAGGTCCGCGCCACCACCGAGGTGGAGCTGCCGGACATCACGGTCAAGCCGGCCGAGCTGGCCCTCGCCCGGCAGCTCATCGAGCAGACCGCCACCGACGAGTTCCGGCCCGAGCAGTACCACGACCAGGTGCGCGACCGGGTGATGGAGTCGATCGAGCAGAAGGTCCAGGGCAAGGAGATCACCGAGGAACCGGCGGAGAAGCCGCAGGCCAAGGTGATCGACCTGATGGAAGCCCTCAAGGCCAGCCTCAACAAGGGCGGCAAGCCGGCCGAGGACCGCAAACAACCGAAGCGGGCGGTCAAGAAGGCCGCCGAATCCACCGCGTCACGAGCATCCAAGCGCAAGACCAAGGCCGGGTAACCTGCGGCCGGTCCCGTTCCGCCGATGAAGGTCTACACCACCCGGGACGTTGCCGAACTGCTGGGGATGACCGAACCGCAGGTCCGGGCCCAGGCCCGGGCCGGGTTTCTCAGGCCCGCCCGCGGACCTCGCCGCTCCTACCGCTTCTCCTTTCAGGATCTGATCCTGCTCCGAACGGCGCGGGCCCTGACCCGCGCCCGGGTTCCCATGCGAAGAGTGCGGCGGGAACTCCGGCGTCTGGTGCAGCAGCTGCCGGCGGGCCGGTCGCTGTCCGAGATCCGGATCACGGTGGAGGGAGAAAGGGTCGTGGTGCACGACAACGGCTCGGCCTGGAACCCCACGTCGGGCCAGCTGATCCTGGACTTCCCGGTCGCCCGGCTGGCGGCCCGGGTCCGCCCGCTGGCGCGGAAGGCCGCGCGGACCGCCCGCCGGGAAGACCAGCTCACGGCCGACCAGTGGTACGATCTGGCCATCGACCTCGAAGCGGCCGCGCCGGATGACGCCCGGGACGCCTACCAGCGCGCCCTGGCCCTTGATCCCCGGCATGCGGACGCCCACGTCAACCTGGGCCGGCTCCTCTACGAGGCGAGCGAAGTGCAGGAGGCCGCCGAGCACTTTCGCCGGGCTCTGTCACTCCGGCGGACCCATGCGACCGCCGCCTTCAATCTGGGGATCGCCCTGGAAGACCTGGGCCGGCCCCGGGAGGCCGTCGAAGCCTATCGCCGGGCCCTGGCCGCCGATCCCTTCCTGGCGGATGCTCATTTCAATCTGTCGCGGCTCTACGAAAAGGCGGGCAGGCGCTCGGCCGCCATCCGGCACCTGAAGGCCTACCGCGAACTCGCGCACGCAGGGAAGGCATAGACATGCAGCTTCTGGTGGGAATGAGCGGCTTCGCCTACAAGGCCTGGAAGGGCGGCTTCTATCCGGAGGACCTGCCGGCCGACGGCATGCTGGGCTACTACGCCGGGCGGTTCCCGGCGGTAGAGATCAACAACACCTTCTACCGCATGCCCTCGGAGAAGGTACTGCTTCAATGGGCGGATCAGGTCCCCGAGCAGTTCGTCTTCGCTCTCAAGGCGTCCCGCCGGATTACCCACCTCGGCCGGCTCAAGAATGTGGAGGACTCGGTCGAGTACTTCCTCCGGACCGCCTCGGTTCTGGAGAACCGCCTGGGGCCGACCCTGTTTCAGCTTCCGCCGAACTTCAAGAAGGACCTCCCGCTGCTGCAGGCCTTTCTGGCCCTGCTCCCCCGCCGCTGGCTCTCGGCCTTCGAGTTCCGTCACGACTCCTGGTTCGACGACGGGGTCTACCAGGCCCTGGCCGAGCGTGAAGCGGCGCTCTGCGTGGCCGAGGACGACAAGGGCGCGACTCCGATGGTGCGCACCGCCGGCTGGGGCTACCTGCGGCTGCGGCGCTCCGAGTACGGACCCGCGGACCTGCAGGCCTGGACGGCGCGCCTGTCCGACCAGCGGTGGGAGCGGGCGTTCGTCTTCTTCAAGCACGAGGAGGACGGCGGCCTGGGTCCGGCGGCCGCCCTGGCGTATGCGGGCGAGGCAGCCCCGCGTCTGGCCGGAAAGGCATAAAGCCGCCCCGAGTGTGCGGTTGGACCCCCAAGTGTTGTGATTCGAGTCACGACAATTCTGCGGCGGGACCGGTATCTTGTGCTACGGGTCGCGAGGGACTCGGGGACACGGACATTCAATAGGGAAGTGAGTACAACCATGCGTGCACATCGGTCAGTGATCAGAACCGGCGCCTGGGCGGCCATGGCCGCGCTGGTCCTGGCGGGCTGTGGTCAGGGCCTGAAGAAGGAAAACGAGCAGCTCAAGACACAGCTCCAGGACATGTCAGCGATCTCGGCGGAGAAGGACAGCCTGCTCCGGACGGTTGTCGAGAATACCCAGTTGATGAACGACATCAACGCCGAGCTGAGCAAGGTAAAGAACCTGCGTACGGGCGTGATGCCGGTCACCAGCCCGGAGTCGGGGCAGGTAGACACGGTACGGGTCAAGGACTATCTGATGGCGCGGGTTCAGGAAGTGACCGAGCGGGTGAACGAGGCGGAGACGCGGCTGGCGGCGAGCCAGCGCCGGGTCCGCAATCTTTCCCGCCAGGTTGACACCCTGAAGACCGGCATGGCCGACTTCCAGCAGACTCTGGTCCGCTACCAGGCCATCATCGACACCCAGAAGGTGATGATCGCCAGCATGACCGACCAGATCAACCAGCTGCAGGAGACCAACACCCAGCTGGTGGCTCAGCGGGCCGCCCTGATCGACACCGTCGGCACACTCGTGACCGAACGGAACACGATCTACTACACCGTGGGCCCGAAGCGGGATCTGATCGACCGGGGCGTCGCGGTCGAGGAGGGCAGCAAGTTCCTCTTCTTCGGCGGCAAGTCGCTCCAGCCCGCCCGCAATCTCGATGTGAGCGAGTTCTCCACCGCGGACCTGCGGTCGACGACGTCCATCCCGCTGCCGGATTCCACCCGGGAATACAAGATCATCTCCCGGCAGAATCTCGACGGACTGGCCGTTGCCGCCGACAAAGGCAAGGTGCGCGGCAGTATCGAGATCGCCAACCCGGATCTGTTCTGGGGCCCGAGTCACTACCTGATCGTGGTGGAGCAGTAGACCAGGCATGCGGTAAGAGGCGGGGCGGACCGTTACCGGTCCGCCCCGCTTTTCATTTCGCCCCTCCAGTCTCCATTTCGCGGCAGCCGGGACCCTGCCGGGAACACCTCACCGGACCGGGGCACACAACGACTCGCCAAAAACAGGTCACCCCTGCAGCCATAAGCCTTTCGGCCTCAGCGTATTGCCTCTCTCCTTCTCGAGTGGGCCCGGAACTGCCTCGCCTTGCAGTCGGCCGATTACCCGGTGCCTGAAAGTTGCAGGATGATCGGGTGATCCCGACCGGGTCACCCCGATCCCCAACTGCCCATGAGCGTCCCCAGCCGCATGTCGATGCGCCAGATCCCCGGTGCGTTCCAGCCCCGTGTCCGGGTGGCGTACGCCCAGGCATGGGAGGCGATCATCGACACCCATGCCAGCCAGGCGGCCGAGTTCGTTCAGGAGTTCGCCAGCCGGGTCCCCCCGCTCGACGCGCTGGAGCTGTATTTCCGGGTGGTCGCCGTACCGGAACCGATGGTGGAAACCGTCCGCAATCGCGCGCTCACCCAGCTCGCGCTGGACTGCCTGCCCAACACCGCCATGATGCCGGCTCTGTCCGGCTGGCAGTTGCTCCGGCCGGATCTCTGGGTGGCGGTGTTCCGGTTCCGGAAGGAGTTCACCGAGACAACCATCGCTCTGGCGCGCCTGGTCGGCGCGCGGGCGGCCGAGGCCATCACGGCGACCCACGCGAGTCACGCGCTCGATTTCGTTCGGTTGCTGGAGAGAGTGCTGTCGAGCGAGAAGTCGCTGGAGCATTATGTGTTCGTCCACTCGCTGTCTCACACGATGGCGAACACGGTGATTCAGCGGGTCCAGGCGCAGCTCGCCGGGAAGCGACTGGCGGAGGCCTACCGCACACCGGGCCTGCGACCGAATCCGTTCCACGAACCGGCGGCAGTGGAGGGATTGAGGGATTGAAGGATTGGACTCCCTCAATCCCTCAATCCCCTCATTCGCTCCGCAGCACCGTGGCCGGATCCACCCGGCTGGCGCGCCAGGCGGGGACGAGGCTCGCGAATCCTGCGGCGGACAGCAGGACCAGAGCCACCGCGGCATACACCACCGGATCCCGCGGCGAGACCTGATACAGTAATGGACTCAAGGGGCGGGCGGCCACGGCGGCGATGAGCGCTCCCAGCACCAGGCCCGCGCCCGTGATCCGCAGCCCGTAGCCGACGACGAGCCCGATCAACTCCCGCCCGCCGGCGCCGAGCGCCGCGCGGACCCCCAGCTCGTGGCGGCGTTGAGCGACCGCGTAGGCGAGCACACTGTAGGTCCCGATGGCGGCGACCAGCAGCGCCAGCAGCCCGAACAGCGAGAAGAGCGATGCGCCCAGCCGCCAGGACCGGAGCTGGGGGGCGACCAGCGCCTCGAGGGGACGGACCGAGGGATAGACGTCCTGGGGAATGACCAGCCCGAGTTCCCGCCGGATCGTGGATACCATGGCCTCCGGGTCTGCGTCCGTCCGCACCAGGATGGTCGTGGGAGTGATGTCCAGAATCCGCTGCGCATCGGCGACGTAATACTGGAGCGTCGGATCCTCGACGACCGCCTGGCGGCGGGAGTCCGCCACGACGCCCACGACTTCGGCGCATGGCGCGGTATCGCCGCCGATCTTCATGCAGCGGCCGATCGCGTTGGTCTCGCCCCAGACCAGCCGCGCCATGGTCCGGTTCACGACCGCCACGCGGGGGCTGCCCTGGACATCGGCCGGCCCGAAGGCGCGTCCCCGGATGATCCGCATACCGGTTACGGCGAAGTAGTCGGCCGTCCCGGTGTTGATATAGGGCCCGCCGTTCGACGTGACGGGGATGGAATCCACGCCGGGGATCCGAAGTTCTTCGGCCCAGCTGGAGTAGAACGGGAGCGAGTTCGTGGCGGTGGCCCCGGAGATGCCCGGGACGGCCGTGAGCCGCGCCAGCGACGACTCCACCATCTGCCGCATACGCGAGGCGCCGAAATGTTCGGGAGTCTCGAAGCTCACCGCTATCAGATGGCCGACATCCAGACCCAGGTCCAGGTTCTGCACCCGATGCAGGCTGCGGACGAAGAGCCCGGCGCCGACCAGGAGCACCATGGACAGGGCCCCCTGAAAGAGCAGCAGCCCGGTCCGGAGGCGCGAGCGCTGGAACCCGCCCTCCCGGGCGCCGCTCTTGAGGGAGGTGGTGATCTCGGCCCGGCTGGCCCGGGCGGCGGCGACCAGACCGGCTCCCAGGCCGGCGGCCAGCGCCGTGAGGAACGAGAACAGCACCACGCGGAGCCCGAGCGGCCCGGCCGGCCACGCGACCCCGGGCAACAGCAGATTTCGAATCAGCTGGCCGCCCCAGAACGCGATCAGCAGTCCGGCCCCCGTGGCGACGACCGCGAGGGTTACGCTCTCCATGAGCAGCTGAAGAACGATCCGCCCCCGCCCTGCGCCCAGGGCCAGCCGCACCGCCAGCTCCCGCTGGCGCCGGATCGCGCGCACGAGCAGCATGTTGGCCACATTGGCACAGGCGATGAGCAGGACGATCAGGGACACCCCGACCAGCCAGGCCGAGACCCTGGTCTCGTCGGTGGCCCCGGGACCGGAAGCGGACCGGAGCGGTTCGGCCAGGATCCGGGCTTCCGGATCGTATCGTCTCCGGTCCCGGTTTCCGTTCCGGTGCAGCAGAGTCAGCTCCGTCTCCACCCGCTCCCGGGTGGCACCCGGTCTGGCCCGGACGAGGGCCTGGACCCAGAGGATCCCGCGGCTGGTCTCCCAGGGGCCGCCGATGTTCTCGCCCGCCGCGGTGTGCAGCGGCAGCCAGGCATCCACCCGGGAGAGACTCACACCGGTGAAGCCCCGGGGCGCCACGCCGATGACCACGTACCGGCCGTGTCCGATCCGGATCGTCTGCCCCAGCACCGCCGAGCTCCCGCTGAACTCGCTGTTCCAGAACTCCTGGCCCAGGACGGCGACACCGATGCCCCCGTCAGGCACGTCCTCCTCCGGCGTCGGAAACCGTCCGATGAGCGGCCGGACACCGAGCAGGGGGAAGAACGACGGGGTGACGACGTCCACCCGGATCCGGCGTCCCTCACCGGTCGGACCGTAGCTGAGCCAGGTATCGAAGTACCCGGCGACGTCCGCCAGGGTGGAGGCGGAATCGAAATCCAGGAGATCCGGGTACGACATCGTCTCGCTCTGGACCCGCCGTTCCAGAAAGGTCCGGTCGACGAAGAGCCGCCGGACCTGGTCCGGGTTCTCCACATGCGCGGGCGGACTCAGGAGGAGCCGGTCGATGATGCCGAACATGGTCGCGTTGGCGCCGATGCCGAGGCCGAGGGTCAGCGCCACGACGAGCGCGAAACCGGGCGAGCGCCGGATACCCCGAAGGGCGAGGATCACGTCGGCCCCAAGCGTCCGGAGCCACTCACTCCGGCGCTCCTGTCCGGCGTGCAGGCGGTCGATGCGCCGAAGCTGCACCCGATATGCCGACGCGTCCCCGAACCGGTGCCGGGCCTCGGCCCGTGCCTCCGCTTCGGACAGCCCCCGGGATTCCAGTTCCCGGACCGTTTCCTCGAAGTGGAAGGCGAGTTCCGCTTCGAGGTCTGCGTCGACGCTCCGCCGTCCGGCAAGGAGCCGGAAGGTGCGGCGGATCCCGGGGAATGCGCCCATGTTGCCTCCTTACGCTTCCGCCCGCAGGACACGAGACACGGCTTCGGCGTAGCTGGCCCAGCGTTCGGATTCGGCCTTGAGCTGGCGCCGGCCGGCAGGGGTGAGCTGGTAGAACTTGGCCTTGCGGTTGTTCTCCGACAGTCCCCACTGTGATTCCAGCCAGCCGCGCTTCTCCATCCGGTGGAGCGCGACATAAAGCGCGCCTTCCTCGATCTGGAACGACTGCCCCGAGGTGTCGCGGATCCAGCGGGAAACGGCGTAGCCGTGGCGGGGTCCGAAGATGAGCGACTTCAGGACCAGGACATCCAGCGTCCCCTGGAGCAGATCAAGCGTGGCGGCGGGCATGGCGCGTTCCCATGAAATGTTTAGGGGAAAAGATGCGTCTCCGGGTCACCGGCGTCAAGCCGGCATATCCCGCCGCATCTCGATCCCCGGGTCCGCGTTGCCGCAGGGGCCGCTCACGGCTCTCCCTGCACTGCTTACTATTATTGAATCTCGAACCTCGCTTCCGGAGACTCCCCGTCCGTGGTTGAACTCGCTGAGCGGCTGGCCGCCGCGCTGGCCGGTCGGTATCGCATTGAATCCGAGCTGGGCCACGGCGCCACCTCCCGGGTCTACCGGGCGACGGACCTCAAGCACGGCCGTCCGGTCGCCATCAAGGTGCTGCAGCCCGAACTCACCACGGTCGTGGGATCCGGCCGTTTTCTGCGCGAGATCCAGATCATCACCCGCCTCGCCCACCCCAACATCCTCCCGCTCTACGATTCGGGCGCCGAGGATGGCCTGCTGTATTACGTCATGCCGCTGGTCACCGGCGGCTCGCTGCGGGATCTGACCCAGGCGGGGCGGGAGCTGCCGCGCGAGCGGATTGCTCGGATGGTCACACAGCTGGCCGCCGCGCTGGATTTCGCCCATGCCCAGGGCGTGGTGCACCGCGACATCAAGCCGGGCAACATCCTGCTGCAGGACGGGCAGCCGGTGCTGGCCGATTTCGGCATCTCGCTCTCCCGGGCGGAGGAAGAACGGCTCACCGACACCGGGCTCGCGCTGGGTACGCCCCACTACATGAGTCCGGAACAGGCGGCCGGGGCCCCGGCGCTGGACGGCCGGAGCGACCAGTACAGCCTGGCCTGTGTCGTTTACGAACTGCTGGCGGGCCGGCCGCCGTTCACCGGCCCCACCGCCCAGTCGGTTCTCGCGCAGCAGCTGGTCGACGTCGCCCCACCGATCCGGAGCGTGGAGCCGGGTGTGTCCCGCCGGATCGAGGCCATTCTCAAGCGCGCCCTCGCCAAGCGGCCCGAGGACCGGTTCCCCACCGTGGGCGCCTTCGCCGCGGCTCTGGAGCGTCCCCAGCACTACCGGATACCCCTGCGGCACCGGCGGGCGCCGCTCGTGGCCCTGCTCCTGGTCCTGGCGGCCGCAGTGACCGCGGGGACGGTTGCCCTGCTGCACCGGCCCGAGCCGCCCAGACTGCGGGAACGGGACTGGGTGCTGATGGCGGATATCGACGCCGCCGCATCGAACCGGTCACTCGCCACGGCGCTGCGGGAGCTGGTCACGACCGGGCTCGACCAGTCCCGCTACCTCAGCACCATGCCGCGGCAGCAGCTGAATGCGGTGATGCGCCAGGCCGGCATCGCCGAGAGCACCACGGTCAATGCCGACCTGGCGCGGGAGCTGGCCCTCCGCAGCGCCGTGCGGGCGGTGGTGGCCGGGCGGCTGGATGAGCCGGCTCCCGGCCGGTACGCCCTCCGGCTGGACGCAGTCGCCGCGGAGGACGGGGCGGATCTGGTGTCCGTGTCGGACACCGTGCCGGCCGACAGCCTGATTGCGGCGGTGCAGCGGCTGGCGGAACGGCTCCGGGAGGGCCTGGGCGAGCGGCGTGCGGCAATCGAGGCCAATCAGCCGCTGCTGGATATCGCGACCCCGTCGCTGCCGGCGTTCCGTCTGTATGTGGATGCGCTCGACCTGCGCCAGAGGGGAGATCTGCCGACCAGCAACCGGCTGCTGCGGCAGGCCATCGCGCTGGATTCCGGTTTTGCCTCCGCCTGGGCGCTCCTGGGCATGAATTATGTCGAGCGCCGGTCCTTCGACTCCGCCCGCGTGGCCCTTGGCCGGGCGCTGGAGTTCCCCGCGCGCCTGACGCCGGCGCAGCGCTACCGGCTGCGGGCCGACGCCGCCTTCGCCATCGACTATGACCTCGAGGCCGCGGTTCACTGGTATGACCTGTACCTCGAAGAAGTTCCCCACTCGATCGGCGGCCGGAACAACCGGGCCCTGTATCTCTCGCTGCTGGGCAGGTACGAGGAGGCCCTGGGCGAATTCGAACGCGCCGCGCGTGACAACCCCTTCGGCCCGGAGCGGAGCCAGCCGGCCATCCTGAATCAGGTTGCGATGCTGATCTCGCTTGGCCGGCTGGACCGGGCCCAGGCGGTGGCGCGGAATCTCACCGGCCCCTTCGCCGACTACGCCGGCCTGCAGCTGGCGACCGCGGGCAACCGCTGGGCGGTCGCCGAGAGCCTGGCGCGCGGTGTTCCGCTGGACCGGCGGAGTCCGCCCTGGCTTCAGATCGAGGCCACGACGACACTGGCGGCATCCCTGGCATCCCGCGGTGCCGTGCAGGCCGCCGATTCGGTGCTCCGCAGGGCCGGCGAGGCCGCGAGCGGCGGGGTCAATCACTGGTATCGGCAGGCCCAGACGCTCCTGGCGCTGGCGGCGTCCCGGCCGCTGGCCCGCGGTACGGCCGGCGGGTGGCAGGATGACGGGAGCCTCGGGGGTGCGGTCTGGCTCGCCGCGCGGGCCGCGCTCGGTGGCGACTCGCTCACCATGGCCCGCTATCTGGACCGGCTGCAGGGGGCGGATTCCGGGAGCCTGCGCCGGCTCGGGACGACTCCCGAGTTCGCCCGTGCGCTGCTGGGGCGCAGCCGGGCGCGGTGGACCGAGGTCCTGAACCGGCTGGCGGGGCCCGCCGGGCGGGGAGAGCATGATGCCACCGGCCTCGACCGGGTCAGCAGCCTGGGGATGCGCTGGCTGGTGGCGGAAGCCCGGGCCGGCCGGAACCAGCCGGACTCGGCCCTGCTGGTCCTGAACCGGGCCATCGGCATCGTCGAGATCCCCCCGGGCCACCTGTCGCTCCGTGGCCTGGCCTTTCCCTTCGCGGAACGGCGCCAGGCCCTCTGGGCCGACCGGCTGGGGAACGGGGCTCTTGCGCGGCAGCACTGGGATGAGTTCACTAAGACATTCCGTACGCCCGACCCGGTCTATCGTTCCCTGCTGCGCCGCCCGGTTGGCGGTGCCGCTCCATGATCCTTCATCAGACAGGAGTCCCCATGCGTTCCCGAAACGTGCTTCCGTTGATCGTGGCCGCCGCCATCCTCGTGCTGCCCGGCTGCAAGAAGGAACAGCCCGCCAACCAGGGTATGTCGGACTCGGTCTCGACCCACACGACCCCGATGATGATGCAGCAGGACACCACCCAGCCCATGATGAACGACTCGGTCTCGACCGATACGACGCCGATGTAAGGCGGGCAGCGGACAGGCGGACGGCAACTCCCGCCGGGGGCCCGGATTCCACACCGGGCAACCGAACCCAAGGCGAGTCGCTACCCGCCTGTCCGCCTGCCCCGTCCGCCCGCCTGCCCGCCTGCCCGCCCCGGGATTATCTTTCCGCCCGCCTGCCGGTCCATGGGGACCAGGGCAGGAGCCAACTTGCAGCCAGGATTCGAGATAGATGAAAGCCACGGACATCCGCCGGGGACACGTGCTCATGTATGAGGGCGCCCCCTGCCGCGTAATGGAATTCACCCACCGTACCCCGGGCAATCTGCGCGCGTTCGTGCAGGTCCGGATGCGGAACCTCAACACCGGCTCGACCTTCGAGAACCGGTTCAGTGCCACCGATTTCATCGAAGAGGCCCGGCTGGACACCAAGGAGTTCCAGGTCCTCTACAACGATGCGAGTGGAACTCACGTCATGGATGCCGAGACCTTCGATCAGTACATCCTGGACGACGAGACCGTCGGCGACCACAAGCAGTGGTTGCAGCCCGAAATGCGGTTCATGGCCGAGTGGCTGAACGGCAAGCCGATTGCCATCATGCTGCCGAGCGTGATCGAGATCGAGGTGACCGACACCACGCCGGTCATGAAGACGGCCACCAAGACCGCCAGCACCAAGCCCGCGACCCTGGCCAACGGGGTCACGATCCAGGTGCCCGAGTTCATCTCCAACGGTGAGCGGGTACGGGTGAACCCGAACACCGGAGAGTATCTGGAGCGGGCGAAATAGGACGGAAGGACGGAAGGGCGGAAGGGCGGAAGGTGGCGGGGGACAGGCGGGGCGCGCGGCGCGCGCCCCTTCCCTTTCATACCAACGAACCCGGCAATCCAGGACATGATCTCTCGCTCCCTTGTACTGCTGGCCTTCGTGGTTGCCCCTGCGGCGGCCCAGGTCCCGCTGATCCCACACCCGCGCGAAGCGGCGT
>JBFXBG010000078.1:0-17612 GCA_050183505.1 Gemmatimonadales bacterium
GTGGCCGCCGACGGTCGCCTTCCGGATGGCTCGCTGAATCTCTTCCAGGGTCAGCTCGGCGCCGCCCAGGTACTTCTCCATCAGTTCGTCGTCATACTCCAGGGCCGCTTCGACCACTTCATGCCGCGCCTGCTCGACCTTGTCCTTGTAGGCGTCGGCCACGGGCATCTCGGTGAAGTTCTTGCCCAGGGTGGCGTCGTCGAACACCACTTCCACCCGGCGCAGCACGTCGATATGGCCGGTGTACAGCTCACCCGAACCCATCGGGAGCTGAATGGGAAACGCCCTCTTGGTGAGGCGGTCCCGGATCATGGACAGGCACTTGTCGAAGTCGGCCCCGACCCGGTCCATCTTGTTGGCGAAGATGAGCCGGGGGACCCGGTAGCGGTCGGCCTGCCGCCAGACCGTCTCGGTCTGCGGCTCCACCCCGGCCACCGAGTCCAGCAGCGTGACCGCCCCGTCGAGGACGCGGAGCGACCGCTCCACCTCGGCGGTGAAGTCCACGTGACCGGGCGTGTCGATGATGTTGATCCGGTACAGGATGTCGTGCCGGGTCCAGAAGCAGGTCGTGGCGGCCGAGGTGATCGTAATGCCGCGCTCCTGCTCCTGCTCCATCCAGTCCATGGTGGCCGCGCCCTCATGGACCTCGCCGATCTTGTAGTTCTTCCCCGTATAATAGAGGATGCGCTCGGTCGTAGTCGTTTTCCCGGCATCAATGTGGGCCATGATGCCGATGTTGCGATAACGCTCAAGCGGTGTCTCTCGTGCCATAATCCCCGTGTATACCCAACGAAAAAGCGGGGCGACCAGACCGGCGGCCTGCCGGCGGTATCGCTCCGCGCGCATCCGGGCTCCTGTGCCCTGAATGAGGCCCGCTGCCGGGGGCCAACGCGTTGTCGGTTGAAGGATGAGAGGTAGCGGGCGGTTCGAGGCCCCGTCACGTCATCCGTTGTCTGCCGGGGGCGGCCACGCCGCCCCCGTCCTGCCGTTGCCGTCTACCAGCGATAGTGCGCGAACGCCCGGTTGGCTTCCGCCATCCGGTGCGTGTCTTCCTTCTTCTTGATGGCGCTGCCCTCGCCCTTGGACGCCAGAATCAGCTCCGCCGCCAGCCGCTCCGACATGCTCTTTTCGGTGCGCGCCCGCGCGAAATCGATGATCCAGCGCATGGCCAGGGACGCCCGCCGCTCCGGCCGCACTTCCACCGGGACCTGCAGCGACGCGCCACCCACCCGGCGGCTCTTGACCTCGACTGCGGGCTTGACGTTGTTCACCGCCGCCTTGAACACGGCCACGCCGGGCTGACTGGTGCGCTCCTCGATCAGGTCCATCGCGTCGTAGAACACCCGCTCGGCCAGGCTCTTCTTGCCGTCGAACATCAGGCTGTTCACGAACTTGGAGACCGTCTGGCTGTCGTACCGCGGATCAGCCGGGACCGTGCGCTTGACCGCGCGGTTGCGGCGGCTCACTTGGCACCCCCGGCCTTGGGCCGCTTGGCGCCGTACTTCGACCGGCCCTGCCGGCGATCATTCACCCCGGCCGCGTCCAGCGTGCCCCGGATGATGTGGTAGCGGACCCCGGGAAGATCCTTCACCCGGCCGCCCCGGATCAGGACGATGGAGTGCTCCTGCAGGTTGTGGCCTTCGCCCGGGATGTACGCCGTCACCTCGAAGCCGTTGGTGAGCCGCACGCGGGCCACCTTCCGGAGCGCCGAGTTCGGCTTCTTCGGGGTGGTGGTGTAAACCCGGGTGCAGACCCCGCGCTTCTGCGGGTTCTTCCGCAGCGCAGGCGCCTTGTCCTTGGCCCCGACGCTCCGGCGTCCCTTGGTGATGAGCTGGTTGATGGTCGGCATATCCCCTGTGGCCCTGAAGCTCCTGTAATTTTTTCGGTGCCAAAAATTGGCAGACTCCCAAAATAGAAGGAGTTAGGACCCCGGTCAAGCCTCGGGCAACGCCGTGAACACCACCCCCTCTTGCCAATCCCGGCCCGCCGGGTACGATAGCAGTCTGACCGCGCATCTCCAGACGTTTCAGACGTTTACCCCGTGGAGGTCCCCGTGCCATCCCGCCCCCGCCGACTCGCCGCCCCGAGCCTGATCCTGGCCCTGCTCCTCGGCTGCACGGTCCGGATCATCGAAGAACAGCCCCGGACCACGGCGGCGCCGGCCCAGGGCGCCGGCCAGACGGCCAAGGCCGATTCCGCCAGGAAAGACGTCCCCTGGAAGCCCTTCGCCGAGCTGACCAGGGATGCGCGGAAGGTGGACGGGATGTTCACCGCCTGGATCAAACGGGACAACGTCTATCTCGCCCTCAAGCCGGAGCAGTTCGACCGGGACTATCTGCTGGTGACGCAGCTGGCCCAGGGCCTGGGCGACCTGGGGCTGGACGGGGGCACCAGCCTCCGCTCCGATCTGGTGCGGTTCCACCGGCGGGGGGACAAGGTCGAACTGGTCCTGCCCAATCCGTACGTCACGGCGCCGGCGAACAGCCCGGCGGCCCGCACCGTGGCCTATTCCTTCGGAGACCCGGTCGCCCAGGTGTTCTCTATCGCCAGTATCCGGGACACGACCAACGAAGTGCTGATCGACATCGCCCCGTTTCTGGTCTCCGATTGGGCCGACATCGCCGGATTCTTCGATTTCCTCTCCCAGGTTCTGGGCCCGGGCTATGGCGGCAGCCTGGACCGGGAGCGTTCGGCGTTTCTGGACCTGCGAGGCTACCCGACCAACATGGAGATGGACGCCCGGATCACGATTCACGCCGGCCCGCGGCTTCCCGTCGAGGCGGTCCCGGACCGCCGCTGGTTGCCGCTGGGGATCCACTACTCCTGGCTCGAACTGCCCGGGACGCCCATGCGGCCCCGCTTCGCGGACGACCGGGTGGGCTACTTCATCAGCGCCCGGAAGGACTTTTCGCGGGACACCGCCAGCACGTTCTTCCTGCGCTACATCAACCGCTGGCGGCTGGAGAAGAAGGATCCGGCCGCCCGCCTGAGCGATCCGGCGAAGCCCATCACGTACTACCTCGACCGGACCATACCTCTCGAATGGCGGCCCTATGTCCGGGCCGGCATTCTCGAGTGGAACAAGGCCTTCGAGGACGCCGGGATCCGCAATGCCATCCAGGTGCTCGACGCCCCGGATGACTCCACCTGGAGCGCCGAGGACGCCCGGTACAGCACCGTGCGGTGGATGGCCAACACCGGCGGCACCTATGCCATCGGTCCTTCGGATGTCGACCCCCGCACCGGCGAGATCCTGAACGCGGACATCCTCTTTGCGGCCTCCTGGATCCAGGCCTGGCAGGGCGAGTACCGCGAGTATGCCGGCCCGGAGGCGATGGTGCGCAGCGTGTTCCTGGAGGATTCGCTGTTGCGGGCCGATCCCGCCGGCCGGTTCCAGCGGCTCTGCTCCTACGGCCAGGGCATCGCCCAGCGGGCGATGTTCCTCCGGACCGCACTGGTGGCCCGCGGGATCATCCCGCCGGGGGCGCCGGTGCCGAAGGAGTTCATCGGCCAGGCGTTGAAGGAGGTGGTGATGCACGAGCTGGGGCACACCCTCGGACTGCGGCACAATTTCCGGGCGACCTCGGCGATCCCGAACGACAGGCTGGCCGATACGGCGTATACCGCCACCCACGGCACTGCCGCATCGGTGATGGATTACAACCCCCCGGCGGTGTCGCTCGACCGGCGCCGCCAGGGCGACTACTACTCGAAGACCATCGGGCTGTACGACCGGTGGGCAATCCGCTACGGCTATGCGACCGTGGGCGGTGACTCACCCGACGCCGAACGACCCGCGCTGGCGAAGATCGCGGCGGAGGGAACCGGCGCGGAGGTTCCCTACGGGACCGATGAAGACGCCTCGTTCGGCCGGTTCGGCCTGGACCCGCTCACCACCCGGTACGACCAGGGCGCCGACCCGCTCGCCTGGGCCAGGGACCACGTCACGCTGGTCAACCGGCTTTTCGATTCCCTCGAAACCCGGCTGGTGGCGCCGGGCGAGAGCTACGACCGGCTGCGGGGCGGGTTCATCGGCCTGCTCAACGAGCGCTGGTACGCCACGCTGGTGGCGACCAAGTTCCTGGCCGGCGCCTATACCTCCCGCAGCCACCGGGGTGATCCCGGCGGCAAGGCGCCGTTTACGCCACTCCCCGCCGCCACCCAGCGGGAAGCCCTGCGCCTGATTGCGACCGACGGCCTGGGTGAGGGCACCTACCGGTTCTCCCCCCGCCTGCTGGACCGGCTGGCGCCATCCCGCTGGTTCCACTGGGGCGCCAATCCGTTCAACGAGCCGATCGATTTTCCCCTGCATGACTGGGCCAATGTCTTCCAGACCAGCCTGCTCTCGCTGCTGCTGGACCCGGGCGTCCTGGCCCGGATCCGGGACAACGACCTGCACCTGGAACCGGGCCAGACCGCCGTCACGATCCCGGAGCTGTTCCAGACTCTGACCTCGGTCGTCTGGAGCGAGGCCGGCTACGGCGGCCCGCGGGAGGCTCGCAATACCTCCTCGGTGCGACGCGATCTGCAGCGGAGCTACCTGTCCATGATGATCCGCATGGTGGTGACCCCGGGCTTCGGCACCCCGGAAGACGCCCGGGCCGTGGCCCGGCTCACTCTCCAGGACCTGGCCGGCAGTCTGGATCGGGCCCTGCAGACCCGCGGGGCGCAGTTGAACACCTATACCCGGGCGCATTTCGCCGATGCCCGGGAGCAGATCCGGCGGGCGCTGGAGGCGCAGGTCGTGACGCCGGCGAATCTGGTGAGGTGAGGGATTGAGGGATTGAGGGATTGAGGGATTGAGGGATTGAGGGAGCCGGGGTGCTGCCTGTCCTCCAACCCCGCAATCCCCCTGACTCCCTTCGGCGGCTGGACAGGGTACGCCCCTCTGGCCCCCACGTACCGGGGTCATGATGCGGTCCCTGGCGGAATGCGCTTCAGGGCCGTCAGCATCAACACCGGCCCCCGAGCGCCTGGCAGGATCCGCATCCAGAACCACGCGCCCGAACCGGGAATTGCTGCAATACCGGTCCGGCAGGACCACGCGACGAAAAAAGAGCGTGACCGGATCTCTCCGGCCACGCTCTTTTCGTGCTTCGACCGGCTGGGCCTACTCTTCCGCCGCCACCCCAGCCGTCGCCAGCGGCCCGGCGGCCGCGGTGGCCTCCTCCGGCGGGGGCGGGGGCTGGTAGCCCTCGGGCGGCGCCACGTCGATCTCGGTATAGCGGTAGATGCCCGAGCCGGCCGGGATCAGGTGACCGATGATGATGTTCTCCTTGAGGCCCAGGAGATCGTCCTTGGCCCCGCGGATGGCCGCGTCGGTAAGCACGCGGGTGGTCTCCTGGAACGACGCCGCCGAGATGAAGGACTGCGTCGTGAGGCTCGCCTTGGTGATCCCCAGGAGCACCGGCTCGGCCTGGGCCGGCTTGCCCTTCTTCTTCACGGTCCGTTCGATCTCGTCCCGGAAGGTGAGCTTGTCGACGGTCTCGCCCTCGAGGAAGTCGGTGTCGCCCGGATCGGTAACCCGGATCTTCTGCAGCATCTGGCGGACGATGACGCCGATGTGCTTGTCGCTGATCCGCACGCCCTGCAGCCGATAGACTTCCTGGACCTCGTTGAGCAGGTACTCCTGCACCGCCCGCGGGCCCTTGATGAGCAGGATGTCATGCGGGTTCACCGGCCCCTCGGTGAGGCGGTCGCCCGCCCGCACCCGGTCGCCTTCATGGACCCGGAGGTGCTTGCCCGCCGGCACCTCGTACAGCCGCTCTTCGTCGCTTTCGGCCCGGACGAAGATCTCGCGCTTGCCGCGCTTGATCTCGCCGAAGCGGACGCTGCCGTCGATCTCGGAGATCGTGGCCGGATCCTTGGGCCGCCGCGCTTCGAAGAGTTCCGCCACTCGCGGAAGCCCGCCGGTGATATCCCGGGTCTTGTAGGCCTGCCGCGGGATCTTGGTCACGGTGACGCCCTTCTTCACCTTGACCGGCGGCGAGAGGAAGACGGTCTTGTCCTTGGCCTCTTTCTTGGTCTTGCCCGGCCAGGCGACGTTGATCGCGACCTCGTCGACGTGGAACTTCGAGGACCACGGGTTGGCCTCGTCCGGAATGTCCATGGCCCGGGACACCTGGTCGGTCGGCGACCCGAGGATGATCCGGGACCCTTCGGCCAGGGTGTACTCCTGCGGGTCCTTCCGGTTGGCGGTGTACACCAGCACCGACGGATGCAGCTCCCGGTCGGGATCGGCCATCACCACCAGCGACCGGAGTCCGGTCGACTCGTCCAGCTCCTCCCGCAGGGTCTCACCCGGCACGAGGTCCTTCCAGCGGAGGTCGCCCTCCACCTTGATGATGCTGGGGTCGTTGTACGGATCCCAGGTATACAGAATGGTTCCGCGGCGCTCCTGCTTGGTGCCTTCGACCTTGTCGCCCTCGCGCACCATGAGGAGGGCCCCTTCGGGGACCGGATACCGGTTGAGCACCCGCTTGGGGTCGTTCTCATCCACGACCTGGATGCCTTCCTTGGCCTCATCCGACGCCGACTCGTCCTCGCGGGTGAGCACGACCCGGATATTGCCGCTGGTGCCGTCTTCGTACTCGACCGGGACGTCGGCGTATTCCAGGCCGCCGGTGTATTTCACCACGCCGTCGGTCCGGGCTCGCCGCTCGGCCTCCTCGGCGATACGGGCCGAGGTGCCGCCGATATGGAAGGTCCGCAGGGTCAGCTGCGTCCCCGGCTCGCCGATCGACTGGGCCGCCAGGATGCCGACGGCCTCGCCCATGTCGACCATCTGCATGGTGGCGAGGTTCCGCCCGTAGCACATGCGGCACACGCCGCGGCGGGCCTCGCAGGTGAGGACCGAGCGGATCTTGACCTTCTCGATGCCGGCATCGTCGATCTTCTCCGACGCCGTTTCGTCGATCAGCTGGCCCGCGGCCACCAGCAGCCGGGGGTCGCTGTGCTCGTCCAGTTCATGCGGATCGAACACGTCTTCCGCGGCCACCACGCCGAGGATCCGCTCCTTCAGCGGCTCGATGATGTCCTCGCCCTCCTTGAGGGACGAGATCTCCAGACCCTGAATGGTGCCGCAGTCCTCTTCGGTGATGGTGACGTCCTGGGCCACGTCCACCAGCCGCCGGGTCAGGTACCCGGCGTCCGCGGTCTTGAGTGCGGTGTCGGCCAGACCCTTGCGTGCGCCGTGGGTGGAGATGAAGTACTCCAGCACGGTCAGCCCTTCCCGGAAGTTCGACTTGATCGGGCTTTCGATGATCTCGCCGATGCCGCCGGTGAGCTTCTTCTGCGGCTTGGCCATCAGGCCGCGCATGCCCGCCAGCTGCCGGATCTGGTCCCGGCTGCCCCGGGATCCGGAATCGAACATCATGAATACCGGATTGAACCCGCCGCGGGAGCGCCGCATGTGGTTCACCATCGCCTCGGCCACGTCGTTGTTGGCGTGGGTCCAGGCGTCGATCACCTTGTTGTACCGCTCGCCGAAGGTGATCTGACCGGTGTTGTAGGCCTTCTGGAACCGGGCCACCCGCTTCTCGGCCTCGTCGATGAGCGTGACCTTCTCCGCCGGGACCTCGAGATCCTCGATCCCGATGGAGATGCCCCCGTGCGTGGCGAACCGGAACCCGAACTCCTTGAGCCGGTCGAGCAGCATCACGGTGTCCGCCAGGCCGGCCCGCATGTAGCTCTGGAGCACCAGGTCCGAGAGGGCCTTCTTCTTCATGACGTCATCCCGGAACCCGAGTTCGGCCACCAGCCGTCCCGGCAGGATGCTGTTGAACACGACCCGGCCCACGGTGGTGGCGATCCACCGGGCGGTCGGATCCATGGCGCCCCGCGGGGGGACGTACCAGAACCAGATGGCCGAGTGGTAGGTCACCGAGCCGTTGAGCAGGGCCATCTCCAGTTCCGCCAGCGTGCCGAACCGGCGGGCGTCCTTCCAGAACTCGTTCCGGACCGCTTCCCGGCCGGCCCGGTCCTTGCCGGCTTCGAGCAGCCGGATCTCGTAGTCCCGGGGGTACTTGGTCAGGAAGTAGGAACCCAGCACCATGTCCTGCGAGGGCTCCGCCACCGGCCGCCCGTCGGACGGCTTCAGGATGTTGTTCGAGGAAATCATCAGCAGCCGGGCCTCCAGCTGCGCCTCGAACGACAGCGGGACGTGCACCGCCATCTGGTCGCCGTCGAAGTCCGCGTTGAACGCGGCGCAGACCAGCGGGTGGATCCGGATCGCCTTGCCTTCCACCAGCACCGGCTCGAAGGCCTGGATGCCCAGCCGGTGGAGCGTCGGGGCGCGGTTCAGCAGCACCGGATGGTCCTGGATGATCTCTTCCAGGATCTCGTACACCTCCGGGCTCTCCTTCTCCACGATCTTCTTGGCCCGCTTGACCGTCTCGGCGATACCCTTCTGAACCAGCTGATGGATGATGAACGGCTTGAACAGTTCCACCGCCATCGCCTTGGGGAGCCCGCACTGGTGCAGCCGCAGTTCCGGCCCCACCACGATCACCGAACGGCCTGAGTAGTCCACCCGCTTGCCCAGCAGGTTCTGCCGGAACCGCCCCTGCTTGCCCTTGAGCATGTCCGACAGGCTCTTGAGCGGCCGCTTGCCCCGGCCGCGGATGGCCTTGGAGCGGCGCCCGTTGTCGAACAGGGCGTCCACCGCTTCCTGCAGCATCCGCTTCTCGTTCCGGAGGATCACCTCGGGCGCCCGGTGCTGGATCAGCTTCTGCAGCCGGTTGTTCCGGTTGATGACCCGGCGGTACAGGTCGTTCAGGTCGCTGGTCGCGAACCGGCCGCCGTCCAGCGGCACCAGCGGCCGCAGGTCGGGCGGAATGACCGGAATGACGTCCAGGATCATCCAGGCCGGGTTGTTGGGCAGGTCGCCCGATTCCCCGGAGTTCATGAAGGCGTCCACGATCTTGAGCCGCTTCAGCATCTGCTTCTTGCGGTGCTGGCTCGTCTCGGTCGCGACCGACGCCCGGAGTTCCTCCGCCAGCTTCTTCACCTCGAGCCGGCTCAGCAGCTCCCGCACGGCGGGCGCGCCGATGTCGGCCTTGAATCCGCTGTCGCCTTCGTCCTTCGCCTTGGCCCGCAGCGCCAGGTATTCGTCTTCGTCGAGCAGCTGGTTGGTCTCGACCTCCTGCTTGCCGGGCTCGATGACGATATAGCTCGAGTAGTAGATCACCCGCTCCAGGTCACGCAGGGTGACGTTGAGCAGGTTCCCCATGGGCGAGGGCAGGGTCTTGAAGAACCAGATGTGCGCCACCGGCACGCTGAGCTCGATATGGCCCATGCGCTCGCGCCGGACCTTCGAGAGCGTGACTTCCACGCCGCAACGGTCGCAGATGACGCCGCGGTAGCGGATCCGCTTGTACTTGCCGCAGTGGCATTCCCAGTCCTTGACCGGACCGAAGATCCGCTCGCAGAACAGGCCGTCCTTCTCCGGCTTGAACGACCGGTAGTTGATGGTCTCCGGCTTGGTCACCTCGCCCCAGGACCACCAGGTGCGCTGCCCCTGCAGTTCGAGGCGCTCGCGCTCCTTGGAATCCCGCGGCCCCCGGATCTCCTCGGGAGCGGCGATCCGGATGCTGATGTAGTCGAAACTCGAGCTCTTCGGCTCGCGACCGCTGCGAAAATCAATCATGGCTGCCCCTTACTCGTCGCCGTCTGCGGTGACCCCGAGCGTGACCTTGAGGCCGAGCGCCTGGAGTTCCTTCACGAGCACATTGAACGACTCCGGAATGCCCGGTTCCGGAAGATTCTGGCCCTTCACGATGGCCTCGTAGACCTTGCTCCGGCCGTTCACGTCATCCGACTTGACCGTGAGCATTTCCTGGAGCACGTGCGACGCTCCATAGGCCTCGAGCGCCCAGACTTCCATTTCACCGAACCGCTGGCCGCCGAACTGGGCCTTGCCGGCGAGCGGCTGCTGGGTCACCAGCGAATAGGGTCCGATCGAGCGCGCGTGGATCTTGTCGTCCACCAGGTGGCTCAGTTTCAGCATGTAGATCGAGCCCACCGTGACCTCGCCCTCGAACCGCTGGCCGGTCCGGCCGTCGCGCAGGACCGCCTTCCCCCCCGGCGTGACCCCGGCGGTCCGCAGCAGGTCCACCACCGCCTGCTCGACGTGCTCCGGATCGGGGGTCTTGCTGCCGACCACCGCCGCGAGGCCCGGGCAGCCGGCCGCCTGCAGCAGCTCGGCCGGGGTGAGGTCCAGCGCCTTCTCGGCTTCCTTCAGCGCCTTCTGATAGGCCTTCTGGTCCCGCGAGGCCACGCCACCGCTCTCCATCTGGTGCTGGTGGAAGCGGACCTCGGCGGCGCGGGTCTCCCGCTCCCGCTCGGTCAGTTCCTTCGCCGCCTCGACCACGAAGCCGCGGATCTGATCATAGACCCGCCGGGTCTCGGGCGACGCGCCCTTCTGGGCCAGCTCCCGGACCCCGGCATCCTGCAACTGGGCCTGGTTGCCTTCCCGGACCGCGCGCTTGAGGTCGTCCACCATGGTGACGATGGTCTCCGCGTCTACCGTGGGCGCGGGGGCCGCAATCCGGAGCCCCTGCGCGGCCCAGCCCAGCGCCGCCACCCGCATGAGCACACCGATCTCATACTCGTCGGCCCCCCGGAACACCGGGGTCTTGGCCTTGAAGCCGAGCAGCCGGGCACACCAGCCGAGATGGGTCTCGAGAATCTGACCCACGTTCATCCGGCTGGGGACGCCGAGCGGATTGAGCACGATGTCCACCGGGGTGCCGTCCGGCAGGAACGGCATGTCCTCCTCCGGGACGATCCGGGCCACGATGCCCTTGTTGCCGTGCCGGCCGGCCATCTTGTCTCCCACGGAGACCTTGCGCTTCTCGGCGATATACACCTTCACGAGCTGGATCACGCCGGGCGGGAGTTCGTCCGGCTGGAGGATCTTGTCGATCTGGTCCTCCGCCTTTTCCTCGACCCGGGCCCGCTCGCGGTACGCCGCATCGATGGTGGCGCGGATCCGCTCGTTGGCCGCCTTGTTGGCCACCCGCAGCGTCTTGAGATCCACGTCCGCCAGATCGACATCCCGCAGGGTCGTGGCCGTGAGCCTGGTGCCGGCCGGGAAGAACTCCTCCACCGTGCCGCTCTTCAGCATCAGCGCCACGTCCTGGCCCTCGAGCAGCTGCTGCAGTTCCTCCATCATGGCGGTGGTGATCCGGGCCTTCTCGTCGTTCTCCACCCGGCGCACTTCACCGATCCGTTCGCCCCGGTCTTTCTCGACCACCTGGTCTTCGACCCGGCTGAAGATCTTCACGTCGATCACGACGCCGCGCATGCCCGGCGGCACCTTGAGCGAGGAGTCCTTCACGTCCTTGGCCTTCTCGCCGAAGATCGCCGTCAGCAGCTTCTCTTCCGGCGAGAGCTCGGTCTCCCCCTTCGGGGTGATCTTGCCGACCAGGATGTCGCCCGGCTTCACGTGGGCCCCGATCCGGACGATGCCCCGCTCGTCGAGGTCCACCAGCGACTCATCGGACACGTTGGGAATCTCGCGGGTGATCTCCTCCTGGCCCCGCTTGGTGTCCCGGACGTGGAGTTCCAGCTCCTGGATGTGGATCGAGGAGTAGACGTCGTCCTTCACCAGGCGCTCGGAGAGCACGATGGCGTCCTCGAAGTTGTGTCCGTACCAGGGCATGAACGCCACCAGCACATTGCTGCCGAGGGCGAGTTCACCGGCTTCGGTGGCCGCGCCGTCGGCCAGCGTCTGGGCCGCGCCGACCTTCTGGCCGACCTGCACCAGCGGCCGCTGGTTGATGGCGGTATCCTGGTTGGTGCGCCAGTACTTCTTCACCCGATAGCGATCGTGCTGGGTGAGCCGCGCCAGCGGGGTTTCGCCGACCCGGGCGCCGTTCTCGCCGGCGTCCACGATGATCTCATCGGCCGTCACCCGGGTGACCGTCCCGGCACGCCGCGCCAGAATGACGGCACCGGAATCGCGGGCCACTTTCTCCTCCAGGCCGGTGCCCACCACCGGGGCCTCGGGGAAGAGGAGCGGGACCGCCTGGCGCTGCATGTTGCTTCCCATGAGCGCCCGGTTGGCGTCATCGTGCTCCAGGAAGGGAATCAGGGCCGCCGCGATCGACACCAGCTGCTCCGGCGCGACGTCCATGAAGTCGATCCGGTCCGGCGGCATCAGCGGATAGTCGTCGCCCCGCCGGCAGAGGACCAGCGCGTTCTCGAACCGCCCGGAGGCGTCCACCGGGGCGTTGGCCTGGGCGATGTTGTAGCCCTCTTCGTCGCTGGCCGAGAGCCAGCGGACGTCGTCGGTGACCTGGCCGTTGTTCACCACCCGGTAGGGGGTCTCGATGAAGCCCAGCTCGTTGATCCGGGCGAACGTCGAGAGACTGGTGATCAGGCCGATGTTGGGACCTTCCGGCGTCTCGATGGGGCACATCCGGCCGTACTGCGAATAGTGCACGTCACGGACCTCGAACCCGGCCCGTTCCCGGGTCAGGCCGCCGGGGCCCAGGGCCGACAGCCGCCGCTTGTTGGTCAGCTCGGCGAGCGGGTTGGTCTGGTCCATGAACTGGGACAACTGCGAGGAGCCGAAGAAGGCCTGGATCACCGCCGAAACGGTCCGGGCGTTGACCAGATCGTCCAGCGAGATCTTCTCGGGATCGCTGTTGATGCTCATCCGCTCCTTGACCAGCCGGGCCATCCGCGACAGACCGACCGAGAACTGGTTGGCGATGAGCTCGCCCACCGACCGGATCCGGCGGTTGCCCAGATGGTCGATGTCGTCGGTGTAGCCCCGGCCGTCGTTCAGCTCGATCAGGTACCGGATGATGGCGATGAAATCCTCTTCCGTGAGGACGGTCCGGTTCTGGTCGATCCCCAGCTTGAGCCGCTGGTTGATCTTGTAGCGGCCCACCCGCCCCAGGTCGTAGCGCTTGGGGTTGAAGAACAGCTTCTGCAACTGCTGGCGGGCCGTCTCCAGATTGGGCGCCTCACCCGGCCGCAGCAGGGCGTAGATCTGCTCCAGAGCCTCGGCCTCGCTGTGCGTCGGGTCCTTGGCCAGGGTGTTCTTGATGAGCGGCGATTCGGCCCGGCCGGCGGGGAGCAGCACGTCCACCCGGCCCACCCCGGCCTTGCGCAGCTTCTGCCGCAGCGTCTCGCTCAGTTCCTTGCCCGCCTCGGCCAGCACCTCGCCGGTCTCGGGGTCGGCCACGTCGAAGGCCAGGACGTGCTTGTGCCGGTCCCGGGTCGAGGTCGGCTGCTCGTCTTCCTTGAGGTCGAGGCTGGCGTAGCCGGCGAAGACCTGCACGGTCTTGACCCCGACGTGGCGCATCGCGTTGATCCGGTCGGCGGTCAACTCGTCGCCCACCCGGCCGAGGGGCTCGGCTTCCGGGTCCTCCGGATTGGGGACGTCCGCGGCGAGCAGCGCCCCCATGACCTCGCGCCGTTCCTGCCGGGCTTCGAGCTTGCCGGTGATATCGAGCTGCTTGGTGGCGAAGAAGAGCCGGAGGATGTCGGCGTTCTCCCCGTAGCCGAAGGCCCGCAGCAGGGCGGTGGCGGGGAATTTCTTCTTCTTGTCGATATGCACGAAGATCACGTCGTGGATATCGATGGTGAACTCGACCCACGAGCCCCGGAAGGGGATGATCCGGGCCGAGAACAGCCGCTGCCCGTTGGGGTGGATGTCTTCCTCGAACACCACGCCGGGCGAACGGTGCAGCTGGCTCACGACGACCCGTTCCGCGCCGTTGATGACGAAGGTGCCGAGCGGGGTCATGACCGGCAGCTCACCGAGATAGACTTCCTTCTCGATCTGGTTCTTGAGCCGGCGGACGCCGTCGACGTCTTCGAACACGTTCAGGGCCAGGGTGGCCTTGAGCGGGGCGGCATAGGTCATGTCCCGCTCGATGCACTCCTCCACGGAGTACTTCGGCTCGCCGATGTTGTACTTCAGGAAATCCAGACTGTATTTCCCGTTCACATCGGCGATGGGGAACAGATCCCGGAAGACACGTTCCAGCGAGACATCCTGGCGTTCCCCTTCGATGTCGTCGGGGGCCATGAGGCTCCGGAAGGCCTCGGTCTGGATGTCGAGGAGGTTGGGCATGGGCATGGCCCCCTCCCGCTTGGAAAACGTGATGACGGGTCGCATATCTGGCATGGCTCACTCTCGTACAGCACAAATGGCCCCGGCGCGGATCCCCCCGCCTGATTGCGGAGGGACCTCGCGGGGCTGGGTGTCGGACTGCTCAGTTCTCGAATGCCAACGTCATGTCGTCTCACCGAAGTAGGGTTCCCGCCGGGTCCCGGGGCGCCGCCAGCGGCCCGGGACTGCGCGGGCCTACTTCAGCTCGACGGCGGCACCCTGCTCCTCGAGCTTCTTCTTGATTTCCTCGGCCTCGGCCTTGGCCACGGCTTCCCGGACGGTGCTGGGCGTGCCGTCGACCAAGTCCTTGGCTTCCTTGAGTCCCAGGCTGGTGACCTCGCGGACCACCTTGATGACCTGGATCTTCTTGGCGCCGGCATCCTTGAGGATGACGTCGAACTCGGTCTTCTCCTCGACCGCGGCCGCCGCGCCGCCCGCGCCGCCGGCCGCCGGGGCCGCGGCCACCGGAGCGGCGATCGTGACGTTGAACTTGGTCTTGAAGGACTCGATGAGGTCCGCCAGTTCGACGACGGTCTTGTTACCGATCGCCTCGAGGATCTCGTCGTTGCTGAGCGTCGTTGGCATGTCTTTCGTCTCCATCATGTTAGGAACCGGCGCCGCGCTGCGCCTTGAGCGCCTCGAGGGCGCCAACCATCTGCATCAACAGACCATTCATGACTCCGGCGAACTGCGCCATCGGGGCCTGCAGGGTCCCGGCCAGCTGGGACAGCAGGACGTCCCGCGACGGCAGGGTCGCCAGCCGGGCCACCTCGGCCGCGGTCACCATCCGGCCGTCGATCAGTCCGGCCTTGACCGCCGGCTTCTCGAACTCCCGGGCGAACTCGCTGATCACCTTGGCCGCGCCCAGGGCATCGGGACCGGCCAGGACCAGCCCGGTGGGGCCGGCCAGGTGCGCGTCGAGCCCCTCGACCTTCCGGGCCGCCAGGGCCCGCTGCGCGAGGGTGTTCTTCACGACCAGGTACTTCACGCCGGCGCTCCGGAGCCGGCGGCGCAGTTCCGTCATCCGGGCCACGTCCAGCCCGGAGAAATCGGTCAGGTAGAAATCGGGCGACGCCTCGAACTGCGCGCTGAGGGCCTCGACGGTCGCCTGGCGTTCAGTCTTGCTCATCAGTATCCCGCCGTATCCAGCCGGACGCCCGGTCCCATGGTGCTCGAGACGGTCGCCGACCTGATGTAGGTCCCCTTGGCCGCGGCCGGCTTGGCCCGGGCGATGGTTTCCATGAATACCTGAAGGTTCTCCGCCAGCTGGTCGGCGGTGAAATTCACCTTGCCGATCGGGGCGTGGACATTGCCGGTCTTGTCGACCCGGAACTCGATCTTGCCGGCCTTGATCTCCCGGACCGCCTTGGCCACGTCCATGGTGACGGTGCCCGCCTTCGGGTTCGGCATCAGGCCGCGGGGGCCCAGGATCTTGCCCAGCTGGCCCAGCTGGCCCATGACGTCGGGGGTCGCCACGATGACGTCGCACTCCAGCCAGCCGTCCTTGAGCTTCTGGACGTACTCGACGCCGACGAAGTCCGCCCCGGCGGCTTCCGCCTCACGGACCCGGTCGCCCTGGGTGATCACCAGCACCCGGACCGACTTGCCGGTCCCGTGCGGCAGGACGACGGTTCCACGGACCACCTGGTCGGCGTGCCGGGGGTCGACCCCCAGCCGGACGGCGACGTCGACCGTTTCATTGAACTTGGCGAACGCGGCGGACTTCACGACCTCCACCGCTTCCCGCGCCTGGTAGGCGCGGGCCCGATCCACCCGGGCCAGGGCGGTCTCGAACCTCTTGCCCCGGGCCGGCATCAGTCCGCCACCTCCAGCCCCATGGACCGCGCGGTGCCGGCAATCATCCGCATGGCGCTGTCGATATCGGCTGCGTTGAGGTCCACCATCTTGATCTCGGCGATCTTCTTGAGCTGGGCGCGGGTGACCGTGCCGACCTTGGTCCGGTTCGGCTGGGCACTGCCCTTCTCGATGCCCGCTTCCTTGAGCAGGAGATTCGGCGCCGGCGGCGTCTTGGTGACGAAGGTGAAGGTGCGGTCCTGGTAGATCGTCACCAGCACCGGGATCACCATCCCCGCCTGACTCTGGGTCCGCGAATTGAACTGCTTGCAGAACTCCATGATGTTGACGCCGTGCGGACCCAGCGCGGTGCCGACCGGCGGCGCGGGGTTCGCCGCGCCAGCCGGACACTGCAGCTTGACGACGGTTATGATCTTCTTGGCCATACTGCTCCTCGTATCGTAGAGGCGCCGCCTGCGCGCCGCGTACTGCCGCGATGACCCGCGCGGTCGCGGGAGGGGCTAGTGCCCCCGCAACTGCAGATAATCCAGCTCCACCACGGTCGGCCGGCCGAACAGGCTCACCGACACCCGCACCTTGCCCTTGTCGGCCAGGACTTCCTCCACGGTGCCGCTGAAGTCGGAGAACGGTCCCTCGGTGATCTCGACCACCTGGCCGACCATGAAGGGGATCTCCTCCTTCGGCTCCGTCTCGGCGACTTCTTCGGTCACGCCCAGCAGCCGGTTGACTTCGTCCTGCCGCAGCGGCATCGGCGCCTTGCCGGTCCCGACGAACTTGATCACGCCCTGGATGCTGTTGATGACATGGAGCGCTTCCTGCGCCATGGCCATCTCCACCAGCACGTAGCCGGGGTACAGCTTCCGCTCGACGTTGACCTTCTTGCCGTTCTTGATCTCCACGACTTCCTGGACCGGCACCAGGGCCTGCCGGATGAGTTTCTCATCCTCGGGACGCGGGTCTTCCCCGATCCGCAGCGCGATCAGGTTCCGCACCTTGTTCTCGTGTCCCGCTGTCGTCTGAATCGCGTACCACCGGTATTCCATACGCCGGCTCAGCGGGACAGAACGGCCAGGCCGTCCACGAAAATCTTCTGCAGCAGCAGGTCCAGCAGCCCGATGAACACGCCCAGCAGCAGCGACAGGATCAGAATCATCCGGGTGGCCTTGACCAGTTCGTCCCGGGTCGGCCAGGTGACCTTCTTCAGCTCGGCCCAGGAGGCCTGCAGGAAGTCGATCGACTGGCGGACCCAGCGGGTCACCCGATTGCCGTCCTCGGTCCGTACGGTCACGTCCATGATTTACTTCGATTCCTTGTGAAGCACGTGCTTGTTGCAATGCGGGCAGTACTTCTTCCACTCCACCCGCTCCGGGTGCTTCCGTCGGTTCTTGTCCTGGAAGTAGTTCCGGTTCTTGCAGTCGGTGCATTCCAGGATGATCTTGTCGCGTGGCATAGCTCAAGTGTTCATGTGAGGGCCGGTGGCCCGGTGAGGGCGGGGCGCCTGGCCCCGCGGCCCTCGCCGCTCGCCCCGTGCCGTCCTGCTATTTCAGGATCTTCACCACCACGCCGGCGCCCACCGTCCGGCCGCCTTCCCGGATCGCGAACCGCAGCCCCTCTTCCATCGCGATCGGCGTGATCAGTTCGATCGTCATCTCGATATTGTCCCCCGGCA
>JBFXBG010000079.1:0-17611 GCA_050183505.1 Gemmatimonadales bacterium
AACCGCATCCGCAGTTCCTCAAGGTGGTCGAGGAACGGCATCTCATCCCGCACCGCAGCCATCGGCGTTTTTCGCCCGGGCCTACTGCCCGAGCGCCTTCAGCTTGTCCGGGACCAGTGCCGCTTCGTCGGATCGCGGGTACTCCCGGGCCACGCGCTGGAAGTAGGTCCGCGCGGCGGCCCGGTCACCCCGCCGCTCCGCCAGGAGTCCGAGCTTGTACAGCGCGCTCGCCGCCCGGGCCGACGTGGGGTAGGATGACACCACCCGTTCGTAATACGCCGCGGCGGAATCCGGCGCGTCGGCCGCGTAGCTCTCTCCGATGAAGTAGACCGCATCCGGCACCCGGGTGCTGGCCGGATGCTGGCGCAGCAGCTCCCGGAACCCCATGCGCGCGGTCACCACGCTGCCCCGCCGGAACTGCTGAAGGGAGGCTTCGTACATCTGATCGGCCGACGCGGCCGGGGCGGCCCCGGAGGGAGCCCCCGCCGCGGCCGGCGGCGGTGGGCCGGTATCGGCCGCGGCGGTCGACAACTGCTGGTTGCGCGCCTCCAGCTGGGTGCGGAGTTCGCTTAACCGCTGCTGGCTCTGGCCGGTCAGCTCCTGCACCTGCACCAGCTGCTGCTGGATGCGGTAAAGATCACCCGCCACCGCACCCTGTACCCCGCTGACGGCCCGCTCCATCTCGGCCACACTGGTCCGGAGCGAGTCCATCAGGTTCTGCTGCCACACGATGACCTCGGCCAGGCGGGCCGCGTGGATCGAGTCCTGCCGGGCCGTCTCCAGCCGCATGGCGGCGACTTCCGTCTCTACCCGGCGGACGTCGCTCTTCAGGGCACATCCCGACAACCCTCCCGCCAGCAGCAGGGCCGCCAGCGGGAGGGACCACAGGGGCATCCAGGCGGACGCCCCCGGGTACGACCGGTCAGAGACCGGCGTGGTCCGATTCACTCAGCTCACCGGGGCGCGGCGAGGGTCGCGCCGCCCGCCGTGATCTCGAAGTCGTCCCGGCGGTTCTGCGCCCAGGCGTCTTCGGTCTGACCCATCGCCACCGGCCGTTCTTCACCGTAGGAGATGGTCTCGATCCGGTCGGCCGATACGCCCTTGTTCACCAGGTAGCGCTTGGCCGCGGCCGCGCGCCGGTTGCCCAGTGCCAGGTTGTACTCGTCCGAGCCGCGCTCGTCGCAGTTCCCCGCGATCCGGATCCGGAGGTCGGGATTGGCCATGAGGATGGCGGCCTTGCGGTCGAGGTTCGACATGTCGCCGGCCATGATATCCGACTTGTCGAAGTCGAAATGAATCCGGGACGTCATGTCGGCCATGAGCGCGTCCCGCAGGCGGGCCGCCTCGGCCGCCGCCCGACGCTCGGCTTCTTCCCGGGCCCGGCGCTCGGCTTCGGCACGCGCCCGGTTGGCCGCGTCGATGGAGTCCTGGCGCGCCCGCATGGCCGCGTTCTGGGCGGCGGTGTCGACCGCCGGCATGGGCTGCTCGACCGGCTCTTTCTTGCCGCAGGCGGAGGCCACCAGGGCGACCGCCGCGACCATCATGAACTGATGAGAGATACGCATCTTCACTCCTCAAACAGGGAAGGGGTGGGCTTCAGAAACCAGCTGTCCCGACCAGCAGGCGGGACCATGAGGGCAACCGCACATCACCCGGGGTCCGGATCTGGCGGATCCGTCCGGTGTCCATATCGATGATCCAGAGCTGCCGACGGCCGCTGCGATCCGAGACGAACACGACATGCCGGCCGTCGGGCGCCCAGCTGGCATCTTCGTTGCGGCCCGAGGACGTCAGCTGCCGGACACGCCGGCTGTTGACATCAAGCACAAAGATCTGTGGAGCCCGGCTGACGTCGCGATGAAATATCACGCTGGCCCCGTCGGGGGACCAGTCCGGTGCGTAGGAACTGCCGGTCACGCCGTAGTCGAAGGGGGCGAACAGCTCCTGATCAGTGCCGTCCGCGCCCATGACATAGACCTGGGGCTGGCCCGCGCGGGTGGAGACGAACGCAATCCGCCGGCCATCCGGCGAGAATGTCGGGGATAGGTTATCCGCGAAGCGACCCGCGGTCAAGCGTTGCGGCGCGCCGCCGGTCACCAGATCCACCTTGAACACGTCGGTCCCGTCCTCGTCGACCCGGGCAAAGGCGAGCCAGCGCCCGTCCGGGGAGAATGCCGGCGTGATGTTCAGGTACTGATTCGTCCCCGGGACCGCGGTCGTCCGGGTGGTCCGGAGATCCTCGATGACGATCGGTCCGCGCCCATCCCGGAAATCGGTGTAGGCCACTCGGGTTGCATCCGGGGCCCACGCCGGCGAGAGCGCCTCTTCCCGGGTCGAGGTCACCGCCGTGAGGCCGGCACCGTCGCTGTCTATCCGGTAGACCCGCTTGTCGGCCACGAACAGGATCCGGGTGGCGGCCACGCCCGGCAGGCCGGTGATCCAGCGGACCACTTCATCCGACATCTCGTGGACCGCCATCCGGAAGGCGGACGCGTCCACCGGCGGCAGCAACCGCCGGGACTCCCGCCGCAGCCGGGCGGCTTCCAGGTCGTGCAGCCGGATGACGGTCTCGTTGCCTTCCATCCGGATCTCGAGGCCGTAGGACGCCCCGAGTGTCCGGTAGAGCCGGTAGTTGATCTCGGACGAGCCGCCCGCCCCCCGGGCCGCTTCCCCCGCCGGGATGGCGACGACTTCGAACCGGTCGCTGTAATCCAGATCCCGCTGGATGATCGCCCGGACGGAATCCTGGCCCACCCCGGGAAGAATGACGAGCCCCGGCCGGTACCCGGGGGTATACGTGATACCCAGCCGTACCCCGCCCGCGGTCGTGTCCTGGGCGAGCACCGGCACCGCCAGGAGCAGCAGAAGAAACCCGGCGGCGACGCCGCCCCTCATTGCCCCACCCGGGGAGTAAAGAAGAAACTGACCGGCAAGACGTCCGCCTCATATCCGTCAGGCAGCGGACCGAAAGCCCCGGCATTTTTCGCGGCTTCGATCGCACCCTGACAGCTCAGGTCAAAGGAAAAGTTGCCCGACGACTGCACGAATCTGATATCACGCACCGAGCCGTCCCGGAGAATGTAGAAACTTACCTCCGCGCGCAGCACGGCGGGGCCCAGGGGCCGGTCCCACCGACGGTAGATCTGTGAAACGATGTTGGTAAGATAGTCGGGGTAGGGAAATTCGAGGCCCGGGGTCTTGATATTCGCGACTTCGTTCCCGGTGCCCGGTGTCTCCCCCTTTGCCGGGGTCACCTGCTGAGCCTGTTGTTTCGGTGCGGGTTCCCGTTTCTCGGGCGTGGCCCGCCGCACCGGAGCCGGCGACGGGGTGGGCTTGGGGGTGGTTCTGGTCGGTGCCGGGGCCTCCTCCACCGGCCGCTGAACCGCCTCCGGGGCTTTCCGGGTCTCGGGTCGCGGAGCTGGAGCCGCCACCAGGTTCACGGCATAGACCGGTGGGAACGATTTCGGCGTGCTGACCGACAGAAACAGCAGCCCCACCAGCGCGGCGTGGATCAGCACGGTGCCGGTGAGACCGACCGCCGCACCACCGCGGCCGCGCCGGGCGGGGGTATGCAGCCGCCGCATCAGCCGGCCGCCCCGCTGCTCATGGCCGCTCTTCCTCGGCGACCAGCCCGACGTCACTCACCCCGGCCGTCCGGATCACGGCCAGAACCCGGACCACGTCCCCGTAGGGGACCCGGCTGTCGGCCCGCAGATAGACGCCGGTCGGCTTCCGGGTGGTCACGATCGAACGGAAGGTGACCCGGAAATCGTTGTAACTCACCGGGGTCTCGTCGATGAAAATGCGTCCTTCCCGATCCACCGAGACCACCATGCCTTCCTTGGCCTGCAGCGGGCGGGCTTCCGCCCGGGGCAGCTGGACGTCGACCCCGCCCTGCATCATGGGGGCGGTAATCATGAAGATGATGAGAAGCACGAACGCGACGTCGACCAGCGAGGTGACGTTGATGTCGGCATTGAGCGACAGGGGCCCGCGTCCGGGCCCGCTTCCCGGCAGGCCTGCCATCTCAGAGTACCCCCTCCCGGGCCATGGTTCCGATGAGTTCGTTGGCAAAGCCCTCGAGCTCGGCGGCAAAGGCGTTCAGCCGGCCCACGAAGATGTTGTAGCCGATCACGGCCGGAATCGCGGTGGCGAGTCCGGCCACCGTGGTCACCAGGGCTTCGGCCACGCCCGGGGCAACCGCCGCGATGTTGCCGGACCCCCGGGCGGAGATGCCGATGAAGGCATCCATGACGCCCAGCACCGTTCCCAGGAGCCCGAGCAGAGGACCGACCGACCCGACCGTCGCGAGCCAGGGGATGTAGTGCGCCAGGGCATCCCGCTCGGCGGCGATGTCCTTGGCCAGAACCATCTTGAACGCCTCGAGCTGAGTGCCGGTCAGGGTGCCCTTGGCCACCACCGCTCCCTCGCCGCCGCCACCCGGACGCAGATCGGAGACGAAGGCAATACCTTCGCGGAACAGCCGGGTATACGCCGAGGCCGGCAGCCGCATGACCGCGCGGTAGGCGTCCTCGATCCGGGTGGTCCGCTCCAGTTCCGCGAAGAACCGGTCGGCCTGGCGCCGGAGCCGGCGGAACTGCCACCACTTGTAGACGATGATGAACCAGGAGATGACCGAGAACAGAACCGTGATCGCCAGAATGACCTTGGTTTCCCGGCTGGCCCCGGAAAGCAGGTCGACCCAGTTGCCCGGGGTCGCACCACCAATCTGCAGCATCAGCGATTCTCCCGGCGGAACCATTCCGCCACCTGGCGCAGTCCATCGACGAAAGCGGTCCCGGGCGACCACCCCAGGACCCTGGCGGCCTTGCTCACGTCCAGCGCGTTCCGCATGAGCTCACCCGGGCGGGCCGGCTGGAAGTCCATCTGTGGAGTCATCTTCAGGGCTTCCCCCGCCGCGCGGGCCAGGTCGAGCACACTCTGCTGGTGCGAGGTTGCGACGTTGAAGGCCCGCGCATCCGGGTCGGTCGCCGGCGGGAGGTCGGCCGAACTGGCCAGCACATTGGCCCGGGCGACGTCCCCGACGAAGACGTAGTCCCGGGTCTGCCTGCCGTCTCCGAAGACCGTGAGCGGCTGCCCGGCCAGCAGGCGGGAAACGAAGATCGCCACCACGCCGGCCTCGGACTTCGGATCCTGACGCGGCCCATAGACGTTGGCGTACCGCAGGGCCACGGCCTCGAAGCCGCGCAGCGTTCCCAGCACGCGCAGGTAGTGCTCCCCGGCCAGCTTGCTCGCGCCGTAGGGGGAGATCGGGGCCTTGGGAGCCGTTTCAGGCGTCGGGATCGTGTCGGGGTCGCCATACACCACCCCGCCGCTGCTGGCGAAGACGACCCGGCCGACCCCGCCCTGCCCCGCGCCCTCGAGCATGTTGATGAGTCCCATGATGTTGGTTCCGGCGTCCACGGCAGGATCCTTCACCGACACCCGGACGTCGATCTGGGCCGCCTGGAGGTTCACGACGTCGAACCGGCCCCGGGCCACGGTTTCGCGCGCCTTGTCGGATCTGACGTCCGCCTCCACCAGGGGGATGCCCGACGGGACATTCTCGGCACGCCCCCGCGACAGGTCGTCCAGCACCGTGACATCCCAGCCCTGGAGCTGATACTCCTCGGCCAGATGCGATCCGATGAACCCCGCACCTCCGGTAACCAGTACCCGACGACTCATGCGCGCTCCTGTGAGGGAAAACCCGGGAAGAATAACATGGAGCGGGAGTCAGCAGCCACACTGATTCCCGCCGGGAAATGCAGAGACGGTGAACGGAAATCGTCCGTTCACCGTCTCGGGAACCTGCCGCACACCGGGCCGAGCGTCAGGAGGGGAGCTTGGCGACCTGCTTGACGGGAATCCCCGGCCGGATATCGGGCTGCAGGACCTTGAGGAAGCGGCCGGTAGCCGTGTGGTCACCCACGCGGACGACCTGGATCAGCCCCATGCTCTCGGGGATGGTCGCCACGCCGGTCTCCTGCATGTAGGACTCCTGGCGCACTTCGAAGAGATCGCCCGGAGCCACCCCGTCGAGCCGGCCCTTGTCCAGGAAAACCACGTCCTGGGGGCCCTTGAGGACCTGCAGATCCCGGCTCTCGATCATGTGGCCCGCCACCCCGTCCGAGATCGGGACCGGCCGGACCCGGCCCGGATCGGCGAACCGCTCGAGCGGGAGGGTCAGCTGCCGGTCCCGCATGGGCCCGTACACCGCCACGACCACTGCGGTGTTCTCCGGCCGGCTCACGTCGGTTACCCGGACCATGCCGGTGGGGACGACCACGTCGCCGTAATCGTCGGTCGTCCGGTCGATGCGCACCACCAGCAGCGAATCCCCGACCTGGTAGGCGCCGCCCGGCGGCGGCTTCACCGCCACTTTCGAATAGGTCGTAATGGATGCCGTGCCGCTGGTGGTTCCGATCTGGGAAGGCTCCACCGGGCCCAGCACCGTGCCATAGGGCAGTTTCTGATTCTCGGTGAGGAACCCCGCCGAGTAGAACTCGTCCCGGCGCAGCGGCCGGTATGGCTGTTCGGAATAGGCCTGCAGCTGGGCCTGGATGTTCTTGTCCCTGGGGGTGCCGAACAACGGCGTCAGGTCGGCCGGCGTCGTATCCCGCTGGGCCTGTTCGACCACCGCGAGGACGGTGGTGTCCGGCATGGTATCGCCCATGGCCATCATGGTGTCGGGCATGATCATGGTCGTGTCCTGCGCCACCGCTGCCTGAGGTACCTCGGGCTGAGGCATCGCGGGCTGAGGCATCGCCGGCTGCTGCTCGACGACGGGTGCCGGAACCGGCGTGTCCTGGGCCGGCACGGCGGAGACCTCCGGACCACCGACCAGCCGCAGCACTTCGCCAGGATAGATCCAGTGCGGATCCTCCACGACGTCGGTGTTCATCTGGTAAATCCGGGGCCACTGCAGCGGGTCACTGAAGTACTGCGCGGCGATGTCCCAGAGGGTATCACCCTTGCGCACCGTGTGGGTGGCCGGCGTCTGGGCGTTGAGCGACGCCGGCAGGGTCAGCGTCAGGGCCAGGAACCCGGCAATCACCGGAGCCGGAAGCCGGCTGGAGACGACCGTGCGCATGATTCCCAAAAGCCTACCAGGCATTGAGTTACCCCCGAGCGGGTCGGTGTGGGTCCCGAGTGAGGTCAGGAAGAGAACAGCAGGGCTCAGACCCTCGAACAATATATAAAACAAGCAAAATCAACGCCATACGCCGACGAGCTCAGGTGAAATCTCGCAACCCGCCTTCCGAGGCGGACTTAGGCGAATTCGACCGGGCCGCTCTTCGGGGCGGAAACCCGGTCTTCCCGATGCGGTTTCGGCGGGCTCTGGGGGAAACGCAAGCCCCTGAATGCGACGGCCGGCGCCACCCCGGGGAGGGGGCGCCGGCCACCGGGACATCGCCAGGCCGGGCTCAGAACGGCAGGTCGTCGTCTTCCGAATCCAGGGCTTCCGGGAAGTCGTCGAAGGACTCGTCCTTGCGCGGCGGAGCGGCCGCGGTCGCGCCGACCTTCTGCCCGCTCGATTCCCCGCCATCGGACTGGCCCCGGCCCGAGAGCAGAATGATCTCGTTGCCGATGACCTCGGTGGTGTAGCGGGTCTGTCCTTCACGGTCCTGCCAGGTACGGTACTCGATCCGTCCTTCGACGTAGATCTTGTCTCCCTTGTGGCAGTACTTCTCGATCAAGTCGATGACGTTGTTGAACTTGCTGCTCCAGAAGATGACGCGATGCCACTCGGTCTTCTCCTGCCGCTCACCGCTCGCCGCTTTCCACTGCCGGCTCGTGGCCAGGGAGAGCGTGGCGACACGGGAGCCATTCGACGTCGTCCGGATTTCCGGATCGGTACCCAGATTGCCGATCAGGGTCACCTTGTTCAGGCTGCGGCTCACGTCTGCCTCCTAACGCTTGGTACAGGAAGTGGGGTAATCGGAACGCGCCCAATCTAGACCGGGCCGACTCCCCATGAATAACCCAAAGATACGTTCGGTGGCGCGAAAAAGCGCGAGCAACGGCCGGCCCGGCTATCCACCACCCACCGTCCGGCGCAACACCACGGCATCCTCCAGCGGCCGCCGGTAGTAGGCCCGGCGCCGGCCGGCCGGAAGGAACCCCTGCCCCCGATACAGGGCAATCGCGGCCTGGTTCGACGCCCGGACCTCCAGGAAGACGTTCCGGGCTCCCCGGGTCTCCAGCCGATCCAGGACCTCTCCGAGCAGAGCCTGCGCGATGCCCCGGCGCCGGCGCTCCGGCGCGACGGCCAGGTTCAGGATCTCCCCTTCGTCGGCAACCACCCGGGCGACGAGGTAGCCGTCGATCGCGCCGTTCCGCTCGGCCACCAGCCCGAAGACCCCGGGCGAGGCGAGCATCTCGGCGAAGCCTTCCCCGGACCAGGGATCGCTGAAGCACCTGGGCTCCAGCGCCGTGAGCGCCGGGATGTCAGCGCTCCGCGCCGGGCGAATCCGGCAGCTTCCGTCCATGCGCAGCCTCCCAGCGGGCCTGAGCCTCGGCGGGGCGCCCGTATTCCGGCTCCCAGGTTTCCTGGTTTTCGATGATCCGGGTCCCGTTCCCGACCGCGAGGAGTTCGATGAGCGATTCGGCATGGAGGATGCCGCCCCCACCGGTAATCGTCCGTGCCTCCGGCGGCCACGTCTCCGCCGGGAGGTCGAGCCCGGTCACGACGATCTCGGGAGCGAAACCGGTGTTCCGAAGGCCGTCCGGCGCCATGACGGTCGGGGCGAGCAGCTCCGTGACCATCCTGGAAGCTACCCGGTACACGGCCGCGTACACCTCCCCCCGGAGGGCGTTGCTGACGGAGAGGACGACCGGCTCCGCCTTCCGCCGGTCAGGTACTCCGGCGCCGTGCCAGGCCTGGGCCAGCAGCGCGGACGCCGTCCGCATCGGCCAGCCCCGGTCGTGCGCCAGGCTCTTGGCGACGGTCGCCCCGACCCTGAGCCCGGTGAAGCTGCCGGGTCCGTCGCTCACGACCACGCCTTCGATGTCGTCCAGCGTCCGCCCGGCCTCCTCCAGCACCCGCTCCACGGTGGGCAGAAGCAGGGCGGCGTGCCGGCGGGCCCCGCTCACTCCGGCCCGGGCGTGCACCACGCCCTCGCGCCCCAGGGCCACCGAAGCCTCGTCCCCGCTGGTTTCGATCGCAAGCCACATGAGAGAGTGAGAAGTGAGAAGTGAGAAGTGAGAAGGGAGAAGGGAGAAGGGAGAAGGGAGAAGGGAGAAGGGGTGATGAGTGAGGGTCAGGACCGGGGGAGGGGCGGCGGAGTTGCCGCTCCGCCCCCGCTTACCCGCCCGTCGGCCCGCCTTCCACTTCCAGCCGCCGGCGGCCGGGATCCTCCACGTGGGCCAGCCTGATCCGCATGGTCGGCGCGGGTACCCAGGCACCGGCGCGCTCGGGCCATTCGATGAACACGGCATCGCCATCCCGGAGCAGCGTTTCCCAGTCGAGATCGGCGGCCTCATCGGGGGAACGCAGCCGGTAGCAGTCCAGATGAAAGACCGGCCCGCGCCTTCCCTGATAGCGGTGCACCAGCGCGAACGTCGGGCTGGTGGCGGGCGCGGTGACGCCGAGCCCCCGTGCCATGGCCTGGATCAGGGTGGTCTTGCCGGCGCCGAGCTCGCCGGCGAGGGTCACGACGCTGCGGGGCGGGAGCAGGCGGCCGAGCCGCTCCCCTTCGACACCGAGTTCGGCCTCGGTGAGCTGACCCGCGGGGGCCCCGGGCGCCGACATGCTACCGGCGCCGCGACCGGCTCGGCCGCCGGGGGCTGGAGGACTTCCGCGTCTCACCCCGTTCGTCCGGGCGCCGGACATCCGGCGTTCCCAGAGCCTTGAGCTCGAGGACCTGGTCGCGCAGCATGGCGGCCAGTTCGAATTCGAGGTTGGCGGCGGCCTCCCGCATCTGCTGCTCCAGCGCCTGGACCGCGGCGGCGCGTCTGGCCGGATCGTGCAGGTCCGGCACCAGGGACTCCGCCCGGGCGGCCTGGGGCCGTTCCATCCGGGCGTCGGCCACCTTGGTCGACAGCCGGACCTGTTCCAGGGATTTCACGATGGAAACCGGGGTGATGCCGTGAGCGACATTGTGCGCCTGCTGCAGGGTCCGCCGCCGGTCCATCTCGGCCAGGGCCCGCTGCATGGATCCGGTCATCCGGTCGGCGTAGAGGATGGCCATGCCGTGCTCGTTGCGCGCGGCCCGCCCGACGGTCTGAATGAGCGAGCGGTCGGACCGGAGGAATCCTTCCTGATCCGCGTCCAGGATCGCCACCAGCGACACCTCGGGCAGATCCAGCCCTTCCCGCAGCAGGTTGATGCCCACGAGGACATCGAAATCACCCAGGCGGAGGCCGCGGAGGATCTCCATCCGCTCGATGGCATCGATATCCGAATGCAGGTAGCGGACCCGCACGCCGGTCTGCTGGAGGTAGTCGGTCAGATCCTCCGACATCCGCTTGGTCAGCGTCGTGACCAGCACCCGTTCCCGCCGCTTGACGCGTTCGCGGATCTCGTGCAGCAGGTCGTCCACCTGCCCTTTCACCGGGCGGATGCTGACCTCGGGATCGACCAGCCCGGTGGGGCGGATGATCTGTTCCACGACCTTGCCGTCGGTCAGCCGGAGTTCGTAGTCCCCGGGGGTCGCGGAGACGCAGACGATCTGCGGGACCAGCGACATGAATTCCTCGAACTGCAGGGGCCGGTTGTCCAGCGCCGAGGGCAGCCGGAACCCGTATTCGACCAGGGTCCGTTTCCGCGCCTGGTCGCCATTGTACATGCCGCCGATCTGGGGGAGCGTCACGTGCGATTCATCCACCACGACCAGGTACTCGGGCGGGAAGTAGTCCAGCAGACAGGCCGGCCGCTCCCCCGGCTGCCGGCCGCTCAGCGGCCGGGAATAGTTTTCGATCCCGGCGCAGGTGCCGATCTCGAGCATCATCTCGATATCGAAATTGGTCCGGGACTCCAGCCGCTGGGCTTCCAGCAGCTTGCCGGCGCGGCGGAGCTCCAGCAGGCGTTCGTCCAGTTCGGCCCGGATCAGGGCGACGCCCCGTTCGATCGTCGGCCGCTGGGTGACGAAGTGGGTCGCGGGGTAGATCGCGCAGCGGTCGAGCTGCTGCAGGACCCGGCCGGTCAGCGGATCGATCTTGCTGATCCGTTCGACCTCGTCTCCCCAGAGTTCGATCCGCACGCCGACTTCGTCATACGCCGGATGGACCTCCACGGTATCGCCCCGGACCCGGAACGTCCCGGGCTCGAAGGCGACGTCGTTCCGCCGGTACTGGATCCGGACCAGGTCGGCCAGGATGTCATCCCGGCCGCGTTCCTCACCCACCTTGACGCTGGCGATCAGATTCCGGTACTCGACCGGATCACCCAGACCGTAGATCGCGCTGACGGTCGCGACGATGACCACGTCCTCCCGTTCCGCCAGGCTGGTCGTGGCCCGGAGCCGAAGGGCTTCGAGGTCTTCGTTGCGGGAAGCGTCCTTCTCGATGTAGAGATCGGTCGAGGGAACGTAGGCCTCCGGCTGATAGTAATCGTAGTAGGAGACGAAGTACTCCACGGCGTTGTTGGGCAGGAACTGCTTCAACTCTCCGTACAGCTGCGCCGAGAGTGTCTTGTTGTGAGACATCACCAGCGTGGGCCGGCCGTAGTTGGCGATGACATTGGCCAGCGTCATCGTCTTGCCCGACCCGGTGACGCCGAGCAGGGTCTGGTATTTGTCTCCCCGCTGCAGTCCGTCCGTCAGTTCCGCGATGGCTCGCGGCTGGTCTCCCGCCGGGGTGAACGGTGCCACGACCTCGAACCGCGGGCTCATGACGCCATGCCGAGCAGTTTCTTCCAGAGCGGCGCGGGCACCGGCACCACCGAAAGCCGGCCCTGGCGCACCAGCGCCAGATCCTTGAACGCGGCATCGGCCTTGACCGCGGCCAGGGTGACCGGGTTGGGCAGGGCCCGGTCGAAGGCCAGATCCACCGCGTAGAGTTTCGGGTCTTTCGCGGCCGGGTCCGGGTAGGGCGCTCCGGCCACTCTGGCCAGACCGACGATGGCCTTCTCGGAGCCGGTGTGGTAGATCATCACGGCATCACCCGGTGCCATCGCGCGGATGTTCTTCAGCGCGACCGGGTTGGCGACGCCGTCCCAGCGGGTCCGCCCGTCGCGCTGAAGGTCGGCCAGCGAGTAGGTGGACGGTTCAGTCTTGAGGATCCAGTAGTTGGGCATAGGATAAATATACGTGGTTCATCTTCCGGTCACCTGCAACATCCCGGCATCGACTCCCGTAGGATGCGGAGATCTTCCACCCCCTGGAACCGCACCACCCGCACGCACCGGGCTGCTGGCGTCGACGCCCGCCCCGGGCGGGCGGGCGTGGCGGCCGCTCCGCGCGCCGCGCCGACGTCCGGCGCAGGGAAATGGACAGCCATGGAGGAACATGCTATAACACAGGTTCCATGACAGGCGGGGCGACAAAGCCCGAACCCCGTCCTTCGTCCCAGACCCCGGGAGATCATCACGTGGGTTTTCGATCCGTCTTCATCGCGGTTGTCCTGGCCACGGCGCTGATCGTCGCGGCCTTCCTCCTCAACGCCCGCCGGCCCAGGCCGGTCACCGGCCAGCCGACTGCGGAGTTTGCGCTGGCAACGGGAAAATGCGCCGAATGCCACCGGAACATGCAGTACTCGATCGTCCACGAGTACGAGATGAGCACGCACGCGGCCCGGGGCGTCAACTGCCTCGACTGCCATCATCCGGAGGCGGGCCAGCAGGCGGAGGCGCATCATGGTTTTGAAATCAACACCGCCGTCACGGCGGCCAACTGCCGAACCTGCCACGAGACGATCTACCAGCAGTTTCTCCGGAGCCGGCACGCCGCCCCGGCCTGGGCCGCCATCGCCGGCGGGCAGGCGTTCACCAGCGATCAGGTCGCCTTCAGCGAGCGGTTCCAGCCCGGCGGAACCCGGCGCCCCGCCAACCCGATTACCCGTGCCCTGGGCCAGCTCGCCACCCAGACCGGTTGCGCCGGGTGCCACAGTATCGGCCGGCCCAATGATGACGGCACCATCGGGAGCTGTACCGCCTGTCATACCCGGCATACCTCGTCGCTCGAGGTCGCCCGGCTTCCCTCGACCTGCGGCCAGTGCCACATGGGGCCGGACCATTCCCAGCTGGAGATCTACACCGAGTCCAAGCACGGCGTGATGTTCGAAGCCCAGCGTGCCCTGCTGAACCTGGCCGCCCCGGCCGGGGAACTCACCACCCGGGACATGTTCGTCCCGACCTGCGCCACCTGCCACATGAGCGGACTCAACGGCATGGCGGTGACGCACGATCCTTCCGACCGGTTGTCGTATTTTCTGTTCGCCGAGATTTCCGCCCGGCGTCCCGAGGCCGACCGGGCCGAGGAAGCCATGAAGGACGTCTGCCGCAACTGCCACACCGACAAGGTGATCGACCGGGTGTACCGGGATGCCGCGGCTGTGGTCGCCTCCACCAACGAAAAAGTGGCGACGGCCCGGAACATCATCGAAGGGCTCCGGCGGGACGGGCTGATCTCGAAGACGCCGTTCAGCCGGCCGATCGATTTCACCTACTTCGACCTGTGGCACTACGACGGGCGGACGGCCAAGCACGGCGCGTTCATGGGCGGATCGGACTTCGTCCAGTGGCACGGCAACTACCCGATCCTGAAGCACACCATCGAGCTCCGGGCCGAAGCGGATGCGTTGCGGAGGGAGCATGGCCGCTGAGACCGGTCCGTGGCGGGACCACCGGTTCTGGCTCGAGCTCTTCGTCGTCGCGAACCTGGGAGGTCTGGCGCCCGATATCTTCCTGGCCCACAGCATGAACCGTTTCCGGGACGGGATGGAGTTCATCCCGCTCGCGCTTTCGCTGGCCTCGCCGCTGGTGCTGGTGCCCGGCCTGATCGCCTTTCATCGCGGTGCGTTCCGGGCCTGGCGCCGCTGGGGTCTCCTGGTCGGATGGACGGCTGTGATCGTCGGGGTCGCCGGACTGCTGTTGCACCTCGAGAGCCAGTTCTTTCAGGAACGGACACTGGCGAGCCTGGTGTACGCCGCGCCCTTCGCCGCTCCCCTGGCCTACACCGGGCTCGGGTTGCTGCTGATCATGAACCGGATGCTGGCCCCCACCACACCCGAGTGGGCCGGGTGGGTGGTCCTGCTGGCCCTCGGCGGATTCGTGGGCAACTTCGTGTTCAGTCTGACGGACCACGCCCAGAACGACTTCTTCTATCGGACGGAGTGGATCCCGGTCATGGCCGCCGCCCTCGCCGTCGGCACCCTCAGCGTCCTGCTCTTCCGGCCGGTGGGGACCGGATACCTCCGGTTCTGTGTCGGTGTTCTGGCCCTGCAGGCGGTGGTCGGGGTCATCGGGTTCGGGCTGCATCTGGCCGCGGACCTGGCCCGCGGGCCCGGAAGCGTGTTCGACCGCGTGGTCTACGGCGCCCCGGCGTTCGCTCCCCTGCTCTTTCCCGATCTGGCCGCCCTGGCCGGAATCGGGCTCTGGGCCTTCGCCCGCCGTCTGCAGCCGGCACGCGCGGATGCGCCGAGCCGTTCCCCGGACAGCCCGCTCCGGACGGCCTCAGGACATCATGCCCTGTAACACACCGCGCACTCCGGCGGGAGCCGGACGGGCTCCCGTGCAGTTTCACTCTTCCCTGGAGGCCTGATGCTGGATCGACGGCAGTTCCTTGGCCGGAGCGCCCTGGCCGGGGGCGCGCTCATCGGTATCGAAGGACTGATGGCGCGGGGCGGGCTCCGGAGCCATCCCCTCCCGGGAATGCCCCGGGGCGACTACGGCGACCCCGTCCCGGCGCGGGCCGACAACACCGGAGAGTGGCTGCTGGCCCTCCCGCCCGGATTCCGCTACACCGCGTTCGGACGCACCGGGGAACCCATGGCCGACGGGCGGCCGACGCCCCCGTCACATGACGGCATGGCGGCCTTTGCCCATGCCGGGAAGATCCGGCTGGTGCGCAATCACGAGGTCCAGACCATCGCGGGCGGCCCGGTCCGGGCCATCGGCGACGCCACCAGGTCCTACGATCCCGCCTGCGGGGGCGGCACGACCACGGTTGTCGTCGATCCCGCTACCCGGCTCCCCGAGCGCACGTTCGTGAGCCTGAGCGGGACCAACACCAACTGCGCCGGCGGGCCGACGCCCTGGGGTTCCTGGATCAGCTGCGAAGAAATCGTGATCGGTACGTCCCGTGGCCTGTCGCAGAAACACGGCTACTGCTTCGAGGTTCCGGCGTCGGCCGACGCCGAGGTCGAGCCGGTACCGCTGCGGGCCATGGGGCGGTTCGTCCACGAAGCGGTGGCGGTCGATCCCGCCACCGGGATCGTGTACGAAACCGAAGATGCGCTGACCGCCGGCTTCTACCGGTTCCAGCCGTCGACCCGGGACCGTCTGGCCGCCGGCGGGCGCCTGCAGATGCTCGCCGTCCAGGACCGGCCCGGTTATGACACCCGGCGCGGCCAGGCCGCCGGCGTGGTCCTGCCGGTGCGCTGGGTCGATATCGGCGATCCGGATCCCGCCAATGCCGAACAGGACCGCCTGGCGGTCTACCATCAGGGGGTGGCCCAGGGCGCGGCTACCTTCGGCCGGCTCGAGGGCTGCTTCCATGGGGCGGGCAGGATCTACCTCAACTCCACCAACGGGGGAGACGCGGGCCTGGGCCAGGTGTGGGAATACCGCCCGGTGGGTGGCGACGGCGGGCAGTTGCGGCTGGTGTTCGAGTCGGACTCTCCCACCGTGCTCAACGCCCCGGACAACATCTGCATGAGCCCCCGGGGCGGCCTCGTGCTGTGCGAGGATCACGGCGGCGGAGACATGCACCTGCGGGGACTGACCCGGGATGGCCGGGTCTTCGATTTTGCCCGGAACATCGTCCCGGATCACGAAACCAGCGAATTCGCCGGCAGCACCTTCAGCCCCGACGGGACCACGCTGTTCGTGAACATCCAGACCCCCGGCATCACGTTCGCGATCTGGGGCCCGTGGGCGGAGGGCGCGTTGTGAAGCCAGGAGGCGGAGTGTGAGCAGCGGGAGCGAAAGCGGTGGAGAGGGCTCCGCCACGTTGAGTGTGCTGGAGACCTCGATCTACGCCGGGGACCTCGAGGCGGCGGAACGGTTCTACCGGGAGGTGCTCGGGTTCACGGTCCATTCCCGGCGGGCGGGCCGGCACGTGTTCTTCCGGGTGGGAGGAGGGATGTTCCTGGTCTTCAATCCGGAATCGACCGGGATGGCCCAGGCGGAGGTCGGCGGGCAGACCGCTCCGCCGCACGGGGCCGCGGGGGCGGGGCATGTGGCGTTCCGGATCGAGCCGTCCGAGTTGTCCGGGTGGCGGCAACGGCTGGCTCGATACGGGGTAGCCATCGAGGCCGAGGTCGAGTGGCCCCGGGGAGGACGATCGATCTACTTCAGGGATCCCGCGGGGAACAGCCTGGAACTGGCACCGGCTTCCATCTGGGGGATTTCCTGACCGGGGTGAGGGGGTACCCATGGCACTTACCATCACGTCGAAGGCCTTCTCTCATGGCGGTGACATCCCCGCCCGGTTCACCTGTGACGGAGACGACCTGGCGCCGCCGCTGAGCTGGGACGGCGTCCCGCCGGGCACGGCCAGCCTGGCCCTGATCGTGGACGATCCTGATGCGCCGGATCCGAAAGCCCCCAGGCGCACCTGGGTGCACTGGGTGGTCTACGACATTCCTCCCGCAGCCGGCGGCCTGCCCGAGGGCGCTGGAGCCGGCACCCTGCCGCCGGGGGCGCGCGAAGGAAAGAACGATGCGGGGCAGACCGGCTACGGAGGCCCCTGCCCGCCCATCGGGCAGCATCGCTACTTCCACAAGCTCTATGCGCTGGACATCACCCTTGGAGACTTGAAGCACCCGTCGAAGGCGGACCTCGAAGCCGCCATGCAGGGCCACATCCTGGCCCAGGCCGAGCTGATCGGGCGGTACCGGCGCTGACTCAGCGAACGCCGGCGGCGAGCCGCACGGCGCGGCGGCGGGCCCATTCCCGGCCCAGTTCGTACAGGACGGATTCTTCGAGCGTCTGCTCGGCCAGGGGGAAGAGAACCTCTTCCTCCTTGGCAAAGTGATCCCGGGCCGCCGCAACGGCGGTCTCGATCAGCTGCGCCACCTCCAGCGGGTCCCGGCTCCGCTGGGCCAGCAGCAATCCCGCCTCGATCGACTCATGTTCCTCCCGCATCACGGGCAGCGGCATCCCCGGTGGGCCGAGCCGCGGCTCCAGCGTATCGAACAGCAGCTCGTTCTCCAGCCGGGCATGCGGGATGAGCCCGGCCGCCAGCAGGGCGGCGGCGTGCTGCAGCTGGCCGCTCTCGACCGGGTGTCGCACCAGGTCTTCCAGGTAGTCGAACTGGGCGTAGAACACGCCATGCTCGCCCAGCAGCGCGTCGGTAATGCGGATCATTGGCAGCCCCTCCGGATTGTGTCGGCCGCAGCTAGGGAAGCTCTGCACAGCTAGCTGTACCGTGCCGGTTTGAGGTAGGTGACATGGATCTCATCAGCGAATCGGTGGTGGCGGGCTCGTTGCCGTTCGGGTGGAGGCCCT
>JBFXBG010000080.1:0-17544 GCA_050183505.1 Gemmatimonadales bacterium
GGTCCCGAACACCTTTAACAACGGACGGCGGTTCAGGAATCGCCAGTGTTCTTTTCACCGCAGAGGCGCAGAGGCGCAGAGAACACCGCAGCGACTCTACCTTCGGCCTAAACGACAGACGACTGTTCAGGACTGGCCAGTATTCTTTTCACCGCGGCGGCGGCGATTGCTCCGCGGGCCCTCGGCGCCTCTGCGCCTCCGCGGTAAGGTTCAAACCGCCGGAATCCGACGCCGCGGCCCCGAGCACCTTCAACAACAGACGGCGGTTCAGGAACCGCCAGTGTTCTTTTCACCGCAGCGGCGGCGATTGCTCCGCGGGCCCTCGGCGCCTCTGCGCCTCCGCGGTAAGGTTCAATCCACCGGAATCCGACGCCGCGGTCCCGAGCACCTTTAACAACGGACGGCGGTTCAGGAATCGCCAGTGTTCTTTTCACCGCAGAGGCGCAGAGGCGCAGAGAACACCGCAGCGACTCTATCTTCGGCCACTCCTCCACCTCATGGCCCTGCTGTCTCGTCTCCGAGCAAGGGACGGACGATTGTTCAGGACTGGCCAGTGTCCTTTTCACCGCAGCGGCGGCGATTGCTCCGCGGGCCCTCGGCGCCTCTGCGCCTCCGCGGTAAGGTTCAATCCACCGGAATCCGACGCCGCGGTCCCGAGCACCTTTAACAACGGACGGCGGTTCAGGAATCGCCAGTGTTCTTTTCACCGCAGAGGCGCGGAGGCGCAGAGAACTCCGCAGAGACTCCAGCTTCTGCTATCCCATCTCCTCCTGGCCCTGCGGTCGCGTCTCCGAGCAGAGGCGGCAGTTGCTCCGCGGTTCCTCCGCGCCCTCCGCGCCTCTGCGGTGAGGTTCACTGCACCGGCGGGTCAACTCCTGGCCCTGCTGTCTTGTCTCCGAACAGGAGCGTTAGCTGCTCCGGGGCCTCCGCGCCCTCTGCGCCTCTGCGGTGAGGTTCAATGCACCGGAACCCGAAGCCGCCGTCCGAACACCCTCACCGCATTCTCGCCGGTCTGCCGGATGACCTGATCGGCGCTCTCCCCCCGGATCGCCGCCACCTTGAACGCGACTTCCTTTACGAACGCTGGCTCATTGCGTTTCCCGCGATGCGGTACCGGCGCCAGGTAGGGCGCGTCGGTCTCGACCAGCAGCCGGTCGGCCGGGACCTCCCGGACCGCGTCATCCTGAGCCCAGTTCCGGAAGGTCACCATCCCGCTGAAGGAGATGTACGCCCCCAGCGCGAGCCCGGCCGCGAGCAGCGTCGGGCCGCTGCTGAAGGAATGCAGAATGACCGGGACGGCCGGTTGATTCCGCAGCACCGAGGCCACATCCGCATCGGCCTCCCGGGCATGAATGACGACCGGTTTGCCGGCCCGGGCCGCCAGGTCCAGCTGCCGCTCGAACACCCGGCGCTGGATATCGCGCGGCGAGTGATCGTAGTGGTAGTCCAGCCCGATCTCGCCCAGGGCCACCGCGCCGGGATCCTGCATCAACTCCTGCAGCCAGGCCTCGGTGTCGTCCCGCCAGCCGGAGGCGTCGTGCGGGTGCACCCCGGCGGCGAACGATACCCGGGACTCGGCCCGGGCCAGTTCCCGGGCGCGGGCGACCGCCTCCGGCGATTCCCCGATGACCACGACATGCCCTACCCCGGCACTCCAGGCCCGTTCCAGCACCGGCTGGAGATCGGCCTGGAAGGCCTCGCTTCCGAGGTGGCAGTGGGAATCGACCAGCATGATGCGGATACAGCGAGGTCCGGAACGGCACGCCGTCCCGGACCCCGTGCCTACCGCCCCGCCGGCTGCGGTTTGCCGCTGCGGCCGGGCGCCTTCACCGCCCCCGCGGCGGTCATCTTGTGCCCCCGCACCGCCGGGCTGGGCCAGCGCTCTTCGATCCACATGAGGACCGGCGAGGCGATGAAGATCGACGAGAAGGTGCCGGTGAACACGCCGAAGAACATCACCAGCGCGAACGGCCGGATCACCTCGCCGCCCAGGAAGGCCAGCGAGATGAGCGTCGCCAGCGTGGTCCCGTGGGTGAGCACGCTCCGCGGCAGCGTCTCGTTGATCGACCGGTTGAGGATCGAGACGAAGCTCTCCTTTTTCATCTTGTGCAGGTTTTCCCGGACCCGGTCGAAGATGATGATCGTGTCGTTGAGCGAGTATCCCACCATCGAGAGCACGGCGGCCACCACCGTGAGGCTCACCTCCAGCCGCAGCACGCTGATGAAAGCGATCGTGGCGACGATGTCGTGGGCCGTGGCGGCCACCGCCGCGAGCCCGAAGCGCCACTCGAACCTGATCGCCAGATAGGCCAGCACCGCGAAGAACGACAGGAAGATGGCCAGGAACGCCTTCTGCCGGAGTTCGCCGCTCACCTTGGGGCTCGCCGCCTCGGTCCGCACGATGTTGAGCTGCCCCGCGCCGACCACGCTCTCCAGCGCGTTCTTGACCAGGTCCGAGGTGGCCTGGGTGTCGTTGGGATCCACCCCGGGCCGGGTGACCCGGGCCCGGATGGTGAATTCCAGCGGGCTCCCGAACTGGGTGATCTCCGCGCCGGGGATGCCGGCCCGCTCCAGCCCCGACCGCAGGTCTCCCACCGGGACCGGCTGCTGCAGGTGGATCTGGATCAGGGTACCGCCGGTGAACTCGATGCTGTAGTTCAGGCCCTTGATCGCCAGAAAGAGAATGCCGGGCACCACCACGAGGACCGTGGCCCAGATGGCCCGCCAGCGGAGGCTGATGAAGTCGTAGTTCGCGTTGGCGAAAAGTCGCAGCATGGTCAGATGCTCAGGGTTGTCATGGCCGGCTTGCGCTCGAGCCAGATCATGTAGAAGGTCCGGGTCACGAAGATCGCCGTGATCATCGAGGCGATGATACCCATGATGAGCGTCACCGCGAAGCCCTTGACCGGCCCGGTGCCGAACTGGAAGAGGAACAGCGCCGTGAGCACCGTACTCACGTTGGAGTCGACGATGGCGTTCATCGCGTGCTTGAAGCCCTCGTCGATCGCCAGGCGGACCGTCTTGCCCAGCACCAGCTCCTCCCGTATTCGCTCGAAGATCAGCACGTTGGCGTCCACCGCGATGCCGATCGACAGCACCAGCCCGGCCAGGCCCGGCAGCGTCAGCGTGGCGTCGATGAGCGCCAGCCCGCCCAGGGCGAAGAGCAGGTACAGGGTCAGCGCCGCCACCGCCAGCGCCCCGCTGGTGCGGTAGTAGATCAGCATGATCAGGATGACCAGCACCGTCCCCACGATACCCGCCCGGATCCCGGCATCGATCGAATCGCGGCCCAGGCTCGGGCCCACCAGCCGCTCCTCCACGATCTTGAGCGGCACCGGCAGCGCGCCGGCCTTGAGCGTGAGCGCCAGGTCCTGCGCCTCCTGAATGCTCTTGTTCCCCAGCCGGATCTGGCCGTTCCGGCCGATCTGGCTTTCGATCACCGGCGGCCGGCCCTGCACCCGGTTGTCCAGCAGAATCGCCATGTAGTCGTTGACATGCTGGGCGGTATTGCGGCTGAAGATCCGCCCGCCCGCCCGGTCCAGCTCGAAGGTCACCACCGCGCCCTGGGTCACCGGGTCGAGCTCGGCCTGGGCGTTCACCAGGTTCTGGCCGGTGATCATCGCCTGATCTTCCAGCACGTAGAGCAGCCGGTAGGACTGCCCGCCGACGGACAGTTCGTTCGCGCTCCAGCGCCAGGTCACGCTGCGGGGCAGCAGCCGGGCCACTTCGGGAATCGTGAGCAGGCTGTCCACCCGGACCCAGGACTGCTCCGGCACCGCATACTCGCCCGGCATGCCGAGCCCGATCTCGGAGCTGGGCCGGATGAGGCCGCGCAGCACGCCGCCGGTATCCTGGGTGCTGTCGGCGCCGGCCTTGCTCGAGTCGCCGCCCAGGATCTCCTCGACCGCGCTGGGCGCCGCCGGCTGGCCCGGCCCCGCCTTCACCCCGAGCTGCCGCAGCACCCGGTCCATCGCGGGGATCGCGCGGTCCAGGGCGCCGGTCTTGTCGGTAATGCGGAACTCGAGGAACGCCGTCCGCTGTACGATCTGCTTGGCCCGGTCCGGATCCTTGAGGCCGGCCAGTTCCACCACGATCCGGCTGTCTCCCAGGCCCTGGATCAGCGGTTCGTTCACGCCGAACTCATCGATCCGCTTGCGCAGCACCGTGAGCGCCAGCTCGATGTCCCGCTTGGGATCGGTGGAGACCTTCTTGGACTGGTCCAGTTCGAGGGCCAGGTGCATGCCGCCCTGGAGATCGAGACCCAGCGACGGATTGTACTTGGTCTCGGTCTGGGTGACCGGCTTGCCGTCGATCACGGTGTTGATCTCGACCTTGGTCGGGATCAACTGCCAGATACAGACGGCAGCCAGGACGACGATGATGATCAGCCGGGTACGGATACTCGCTAGCATCGTGTCTCGCGCTCAGATCGTAATGGTGAATCGTTCAGGAACCGTCTTCATTCTCCCGCGCCGCCCGTGAGGACCGCGCGGGCCCGCTCCGCGTCCTCGGCCAGCTGGGCCTGCAGGTCCGCCGCCGACGCGAAACGCCGGGTGTCCCGCAGCCGTTCAACCCACTCGATCTTGACCCAGGCGCCGTAGAGGTCGCCCGAAAAATCGAACAGGTGGGCCTCGATGGTGCGTTCGCCCTCGCCGAAGGTGGGGCGCGCGCCCTGGTTCAGCATGGCCGGCGTCCGGCCCCGGCGGTGTTCCACCCACACGGCGTAGACCCCGTCCGGCGGGAACAGCTTGTCCCGGGGCACCCCGCCCAGGTTGATCGTCGGGACGCCCAGGGTCCGGCCCCGCCCCGCCCCCGGCATCACCCGGCCCGAGACCGAATAGGGCCGGCCCAGGAGCCGCGCCGCTCCGGCCAGGTCGCCGCCCAGCACCGCGCGGCGGATCTGGGTGCTCGAGACCGCGTGCCCGCCGATCTCGACCGCCTGCACCACGTCGACCAGGAAGCCGTCTTCCCGGCCCAGTCGCCGCAGGGTATCGACGTCCCCGCTCCGGCCCCGGCCGAACCCGTGATCGTAACCGATCACCAGTTCCTTCATGCCGAACCGGCGTTCCAGCACGTTCCGCACGAACTCCTCCGGCGCCAGCGAGGCCAGCTGCCGGTCGAACCGCAGAAAGACGACGTAATCCAGGTCCGTCTGGGCCAGGATCTCGCGCCGTTCCGCCGCGGTGGTGAGGATCGGCGGTGCCGCGGTCGGGTTCACCACCTCGAGCGGATGGGGCTCGAAGGTGACCAGCAGGCTCTTCCGCCGCGCCGCCCGCGCCCGCCTGGCGATCTCCCGCAGCACCGCCTGGTGCCCCGGGTGGACCCCGTCGAACGTGCCGACCGTGAGTGTCGTGCCCTGCGCCAGGGCCGGCATATCCAGGGTCATGCGCCCTCCAGCACCACCACGGGGCGGATCCGCCCGTCCTCCACCCGGCCCACCGCGAGGAGCGACCCGGCGCAGGTGAGCGCCACCAGACCGGATGTTCCCGCGGCGGCCTCGACGGCGCCGCCGTGGCGCACCGTACGGGCCTGCTCCGCGGCCAGTTCCGTCGCCGGCAGATGGCCCAGGACCGCGAGCGGCGGCAGGACCGGGGTCTCCGCCGTCAGCGAGTCCAGCGGCACCGCCTGTTCCACCCGGAGCGCTCCCACGGCTTCGCGCCTGAGCGCGGTGAGGTGGGCCCCGGTGCCCAGCCGCGCTCCCAGGTCCCGGGCCAGCGCACGGACATAGGTTCCGGTGCTCACCGTGACCCGGAAGGTCACCTCGGGCGGCGTCCAGCCGATCACCGCCGCATCCAGCACTTCGATCGGCACCGGGGCCAGGTCGACGGTTTCTCCCCGCCGGGCCCGCCGGTAGCTCCGTTCCCCGGCCACCTTCTTGGCGGAGAAGGCTGGCGGCCGCTGGCTCGAGCGGCCGAGGAATCCGGCCAGGGCCGCGCGCAGCTCGGTCTCGTTCAGCGTCACCGGGGCCGGTTCACCGACCGGCTCGCCGGTGAGGTCGTCGGTGGTGGTGGCCTGACCCAGGCGCGCCGTGGCGAGATAGGTCTTGGCCTGCCGCTCGACGAAGCGCGCCAGCCGGGTGGCCCGGCCCAGCAGGACCACCAGCAGTCCGGTGGCGAACGGGTCCAGCGTCCCGGTGTGTCCCGCCTGCCGGATCCGGAAGATCCGCCGGACCCGGGCGATCACATCGTGCGAGGTCAGGCCGCCCGGCTTGTCGACGAGCAGCGCGCCGGTCAGGTGCCGTCCTCGGGGCGGATGTCCGCCAGCAGCTGATTGATCCGGGCCGCGTGCTCCAGCCCGCGGTCGAGCGTGAAGTGCAGCTCCGGAACGGTCCGCGAACTCAGCGCCCGGGTAATCCGGGTCCGGAAGAATCCGGCGGCGTTGGCCAGGCCCTCGAGGCTTCGCTGCTTTTCGTCTTCGGATCCCATCACGCTCACCAGGACCGTGGCGTGGGAGAGATCCCGGCTGGCGTCGACCCGGGTGACGGTCACGAATCCGACGCGCGGGTCGCGCACCTCGCCCCGGGTGATCGCGTCGGCGATCACCTGGCGGATGGTCTCGCCCACCTGTTCCGGGCGTTTCGAGGGCTTCGAGGTTCCCCGCCGCTTCATAGGTACGACACCATGGTATCGATGACCCGGATTCCGTCGGCCCGCTCGACGATCCGGTCGGCCTCACGCAGTATCTCCTCCACCACCCGGCGGTCGGACCCCACCGCCCCGCAGGCCAGCTCCGCCCGCTGCCACAGGTCCCGGTGCCCGGTTTCGGCCACCGACACGTTCAACTGCCGCAGCGCGGCCTTCAGCATACTCAGCCGGCCGCGCTTGTCCTTGAGCGACTGGCAGCCGAACAGTTGCAGATCCCACTGGCGGACGGCGAGGACCATGACGGACAGCGAGCAGGTTGTTGGATCCCGGTGATGGGTGATTGGTGATTGGATGATTTTGTGATTGGATGATTGGGGCAAGTCATCGACCTGCGGTGGAGCTCGGCGGCCCTCACGGCAGTGGACCAGCCACCCAATCATCCATTTATCCAATCATCCAATCATCCAATCCTCAATCACACCGCTCCCGTCGTCGCCGAGCTTTCCAGCGTCCGCTTCACCTCTTCCATCCGGTAGCTTTCGATCATGTCGCCGACCTTGAGGTCGTTGAAGTTCTCGATGCTCAAGCCGCATTCGAGCCCTTCCCGGACTTCCTTGACGTCGTCCTTGAACCGCTTCAGGCTGGCCAGGCTGCCGTCGTAGATCTGGACCCCGTCGCGGACCACCCGGACCTTGCCGGCCCGCTGGATCACGCCGTTCCGCACGGTGCAGCCGGCCACCAGGCCGACCTTGCTCACCTTGAACAGCTGCAGCACCTCGGCCTCGCCCAGGACGGTCTCGCGTTCCTCCGGCTTGAGCATGCCTTCCAGGGCGTTGCGGACGTCCTCGACGGCTTCGTAGATGATCCGGTAGGTCCGGACGTCCACCTGTTCCCGCTCGGCCGCCGCGCGGGCGTTGGAGTCGGGCCGGACATGGAACCCGATGACGATCGCGCCCGAGGCCTTGGCCAGCAGCACGTCGCTCTCGCTGATGGCGCCGACGCCGCGGTGGACGATGTCCACCCGGACCTCGCCGGTGCTGAGCTGGGCGAGGGCGTCGGCCAGCGCCTCGGACGGACCGCCCTGGTCCGCCTTGATGATGAGCCGCAGGTTGCCGATTTCGCCTTCCTGCATGGCCCGGCTGAGATCCTCCAGCGTGCCGCCGCGGGAGGTCCGCCGGTTCTGCGCCTCGCGTTCCAGCCGCTGCCGTTTCTGGGCGATGTCCCGGGCCTCGTTGGCGTCGGTCACCACGGTGAAGCCGTCGCCCGCGGCCGGCACGCCCTCGAAGCCCAGGATCTGGACCGGGATCGACGGACCCGCCTCGGTCACCTGGCCACCGCGCTCGTCGAACATGGCGCGGACCCGGCCGGAGAACTTGCCGCAGATGAAGTTGTCGCCCACGTGGAGCGTGCCGCTCTGCACCAGGATGGTGGCCAGCGGGCCCTTGCCCGGGTCCAGGGTCGCTTCCAGCACCGAGCCCCGGGCGTCCCGGTTCGGGTTGGCCTTGAGGTCGAGGATTTCGGCCTGCAGCAGGATCTGATCGAGCAGCTGGTCGACGCCGGTGCCCTTCTTGGCGGAGATCGGCGTGGACAGCACGTTGCCGCCGAACTCCTCCAGCACCACGTTCTGCTGCAGCAGGTCCTGTTTCACCTTCTGCACGTTGGCCGAGGGCAGGTCGACCTTGTTGATCGCCACGATCATCGGGACGCCGGCGTTGCGGGCGTGGCTGATGGCCTCGACCGTCTGCGGCATCACCTGGTCGTCCGCCGCCACCACCAGCACCACGATGTCGGTGACCTGCGCCCCGCGGGCCCGCATGGCGGTAAAGGCCTGGTGGCCCGGGGTGTCGAGGAAGGTGATCTGCCGGCCGTTGGGCAGCTGGACCCGGTAGGCGCCGATGTGCTGGGTGATGCCTCCGGCCTCACCGGCGACGATGTTTTCCTTCCGGATGTAATCCAGCAGCGAGGTCTTGCCGTGGTCGACGTGGCCCATGACGGTCACGACCGGCGAGCGCGGCTCGAGGTCTTCGGCCGCCTCGGGCTCGACCTGCTCGACCTCCGCGGCGTATTCCGCTTCCTTCACCGCCTGGAATCCGAATTCCGAGGCGATCAGCTCGATCTGGTCGAAGTCGAGCCGCTGGTTCACCGTCACCATGAGGCCCAGTTCCTTGAAGGCGAACTGGACGATCTGGCTGGCGGGCACCTTCATGAGGTCGGCCAGCTCGGAGACGGAGATGAACTCGTTGACCCGGATCCGGGTCCTCTCCAGTTCCTTCTCCTCGGCCGCGCGTCCCGCCTGCAGGTCCCGGTAGGAGGGCTCGTCGCTCCGGCGCTTGCGGGTCTCCTTGCCGCGGAGCCCGGCCAGCGTCCGGGTGATGTTCGCCTGCACGGCTTCCTGGTCCACCTGGGAGCGGCGTCCTTTCTTGCCCTTCTTGCGGCCGGTCTGCTGGCCCCCCTCGGGGCCGAACCCGGCGGGAATGCGGCCGCCACTCCGGCCCGACGGGCCCGAGGGTGCGCTGCTGCTGAAGACCGGCTTGGGGCCGCGGCCCGGCGGCGTGCCGCCCGCCCGGGCGGGCGGGGGCGCTGTGCGCGGGATCCGCGGCGGAATGAACGGTTTCCTCGGGGCGGCCGGCGCGTGGGTGGCCGGTTCTCCCGCGGCCGTCGCGGCCGGCTCCTCCGACACCGCGGCCTCCGGGGTCTCGGGCGCGGCCGTCTCCTCGACCGCCTCCTCCTCCTCGGCGGCCGGCGGCAGGTCCTTGAACAGGGCGCGGGCCCGTTCCTCGATCGAGGCGGACGTGGTGGGCGCGGCGGCCTCGGCGGCGGGACGTTCCCGCTCCAGCGCCGCGATCCCGGCTTCGCGTTCCCGTTCGGCCTGGGCGGCGGCCTCGGCCTCCGCCTTGGCCACCTCGGCGGCGGTCCGGCGGCGGCGGCCCGGCTTGGCCGGTGCGGGCGCCTCTTCCTCCGTGGCCTTCTTGGTCCGGCGGCGGGTGGGTTTCTTGGTCGCGGTGTCGGCCGGGGCGGCTTTGGCGCGGGACTTGGTGGCGGTCTTGGTCGCGGTCCGGCGGCCCTTCTTCCTGGCCGGCTCGTCGGCGGACTTCCGCTTCTCGCGTTCCCAGCGCAGCCGGACCTTGGAGACCTGATCCGGCTCCAGCCCCGACATGTGGGTACGCACGAAGATGTTCATGTCGCGCAGCAGCGCCAGCAGCCGCTCCGCGTCGATACCGAACTCCGCTGCGAGATCGTGAACTCTCGTCTTAACCACTCACGCCTCCGTCACAGACTGCCCGGCGCCCTGCCGGACGATGCCGGCGGCCAGTGCGGCGTTACACACGCCGACGGCCATGACCGGGGGTTTACCCAACCGCGCTCCCAGCGTCGCCGCGTCCGGACCGGTGATGACCGGTACCGACCGGGCCTGCGCCAGGCGCAACACCTTCTCCGTGGCACGCGGGCTGGCGTCGGCCGCCATGACCACGCACCGTACTTCACTTCGCTGCAGCGCCTCCCGGACCCGGTCCGTGCCGACCACCACGCTGCGCGAGCGGACTCCCAGCCCCAGGAGCCCCAGCAGATCGCTCATGACGCGCTGGGCGTCTCCTCGCTGGCCGGTTCAGCCGCCGCGGGCTTCTCCGCCTCGGCGGTCTCCTCCGCGGGCGCCGCTTCCGCCGCGCTTGCGGCCGCGGGCTCCTCGGCTTCGTCAGCGCCCTCTTCGGTGAGTTCCGTGATGAACGCCAGCAGCTGATCGGCCAGTTCCGGCGTCATGCCGGGAACCCGGAGCAGGTCCTCCCGCTCCAGGTCCAGCACATGGTTCAGCGTGGTGTAGCCCCCGGAGTTGAGCACCGCGACCACTTCGGCCTGCAGACCCTTGAGCTCGGTGAGCGGGATCTCCACGTTCTCTTCGCCTTCGGCCGGCAGCGGCGCGAACAGCGGCCCTTCGCCCCCGCGTTCGAGCCATTCACGGCTGGAGTAGAGATCGATCTTCCAGCCGGTGAGTTCGGACGCCAGCCGCACGTTCTGGCCGTTCCGGCCGATGGCGAGCGACAGCTGGTCCTCGTCCACGATGGCCTGAATCGTCTTGCTGGCCGGGTCGCTGAAGACCTTGGCCACCCGGGCCGGGGCCAGCGCCAGGCGGGCGAACCGCTCCGGATCCGGCGACCAGGGGACGATATCGATCCGCTCGCCGCCCAGTTCGTTCACCACCGCCTGCACCCGGGAGCCCTTGAGGCCCACGCAGGCGCCCACCGGGTCGATGGCGTCGTCCCGGCTGATCACCGCGACCTTGGTCCGGCTGCCGACCTCGCGGGCCCAGGCCCGGATGTCGACGATGCCCTGCTGAATCTCGGGGACTTCCAGCTTGAACAGCGCCTTGACGAAGAGCGGGTCTCCGCGGGACAGGATGAGCCGCGGCCCCTTGGGCGTCTCCTCGATCCGCTTGAGCACCGCGCGGATGGTGTCGCCCTGATGGAAATGTTCCCGGTGGTTCTGTTCCCGGTACGGGATGATCGCCTCGGCCTCGCGGAACTTGTTCAGCATGATGACCAGCTTGCCGCGCTCGATCTGCTGGATCTCGCCGGAGAGCAGCTCGCCCACCCGGTCGCTGAACTCCTCCCGGATCCGGTTGCGTTCACCTTCGCGGACCCGCTGGATGATGCGCTGCTTGGCCGCCTGCACCGCGCCGCGGCCGAACTGCTCGAAGGGCACGTCTTCCTCCAGCACGTCGCCGATTTCGAACTCGGGGTCGGTGTAGCGGGCCTCTTCCAGCAGAATCTCGGCGCTGGGGTCTTCCACGGTCTCGACCACCCGCCGCAGCCGGACCACGCGGATCTGGCCCTTCAGCTCGTCGAAGGTGATCTCGAACTTCACATTGGCGCCGTACTTCTTGACCAGTGCGGCCTGGATCCCGTCCTTGAGCAGGTCGAGCAGCTCGGATCGCTCCAGCTGCTTGACACTGGTCAACTCGCGGATCGCGGCCAGCACCTCAGCCGAACCTGACATCAGGAACTCCGTCCTTTGGGTTTGCCGGGCTGTTCCCAGTCGTACACCAGGGTCGCTTCACTGATGTCGGCCAGAGCCACGGTGTGTTCGCCATCGTCCAGCCCCAGAACCACGTGGGCATCGTCCGGCACGTCGATGATCCGGGCGGCGGGCCGGCCCGGGAAGGGCCCCCGCACCCGCACCCGCCGCCCCCGGAACCGCCGCCAGTGCTCGGGCCAGACCAGCGGCCGCTCCAGCCCGGGCGACGACACCTGCAGCACGTAGCGCTCGCTCACCCCCCGGGCTTCAAGGAAGCGCTCGAGAGACCGGCTCGCGTGGACACAATCCTCGGCGGTGACACCCTGCCCGGGACTGCTGTCGGGGCGATCTATCCGAACCTGAAAGTGGGGACGCTGCGTCGTACCACCGCGCCGGAAGTCGACCAACTCGAACCCCAACGCCATCAGATGCTGGCGAACCGGTTCGATCAGGTCTTCGAAGGACATGTGCCGCAGGGCTAAAAAAAATGTGGGGAATCCCCCACATCATCGAACGGCCCAAAAACCCGGTCCTGCAAGAGCATGGGAAAGGTAGTGGCGGGTGAGGGAGGCGTCAACCGGGCGGAAGGACGGAAAGGCGGAAAGGCGGAAGGGCGGAAGGACGGAAGGACGGTCGGGGGTCGGGATGTCAGCGTCCCACGGGGGTGGCCGGGATCCCCAGGTAGGCCACCATCCGGCCGTCGGCGCCCGCGCTGGCCCGGTGGGAGAAGAACCCGGGCCGGTCGTGGCCAGAACAGTATTGTGATGTGGAAATGTCAGCCAGGCCCAGAGCCCTCGCCTGTTCTGCCAGAACGGCCCGCAGGTCGAGATGACCCTTGGGACGGTCAGACGGTCCGACGGACAGACGGGCGGGTCGGGCCGTCCGACCGTCGGACCGTCGGACCGTCTCCCCTCCAACCGCCTCAATCACTTCATAACCTACTTCATAGCATCCACCGCAAATGCCAACTCCACAATGCATTACAACTTCTGCTGCTGAACAGCATGAGCTTTCAACCAGCATCTCAATTCCCTGCTCGAGAATTCCCGCCGCGGTGCCCCGCCAGCCGGCGTGGAGCAGGGCCACGGCCCGCCGCTCCGGCGCCAGGAGATAGACCGGGATGCAGTCTGCCACCGTGACCAGCAGCATCAGGCCCGGGGTCGCGGTGGCGTGGCCGTCCACTCCTTCCTGAATGACCCAGCCCGAAATCGAGTCATGCCATCGGACCCGCTTCCCATGGACCTGGTGCCCCAGGACATGCCCGGCAAACCCAGGCTCGGCTCCCAGAAACGCCCGCCAGTTCCCCATCACCTGGCCCACCGGACGCCCGGTCCAGAGGCCCAGGTCGAAGCCGGTGTCTCCCGGAACCGTGATCCCGGCGACGACGCCGTAGCGATCACGCCAGCCGGCGAGCTCCAGGCGGGGAACGGGACCCGGCACCACCACTTCCCCCCGACGGCCGTCCTGGCCGTCTCGGCCGTCCCGGCCCGCCCCGGCCGCCCCGGCCGTCTCGGCCGCCCCGGCCCTCCTAGTCATCCACCCGCTCGATATCCGCCCCCAGACTCCTGAGCCGCTCGTCGATCTTCTCGTACCCCCGCTCGATCTGCCCGATGTTGTAGATCGTGCTCTTGCCTTCGGCCGCCAGCGCGGCGACCAGGATGGCCATACCGGCCCGGATGTCGGGTGACTCCACGATCCCGCCCCGGAGCGGTGCTGGGCCCGAGATGACCGCGCGGTGCGGGTCGCACAGCACGATCCTGGCGCCCATGCCGATCAGCTTGTCGACGAAGAAGAGCCGGCTCTCGAACATCTTCTCGAATACCAGAATCATCCCGTGGCACTGGGTCGCCGTGACGATCGCGATCGACATGGCGTCCGCCGGGAACGCCGGCCAGGGCCCGTCCTCCAGCTTGGGGATATGCCCGCCCAGGTCGGGCCGGATCCGGCGCTCCTGGTCGGCGTCCACGTAGAGCTTCTCCCCATCCAGCCGCGGGCGGATGCCCAGCCGGTCGAAGCCCAGCAGCGTGCTGCGGAGATCCTCCCCCCGCACGCCTTCGATGGTGATCGCCCCGTTGGTCACCGCCGCCGCGCCAAGGAAACTCGCGATCTCGATGTGATCGGGGCCGATCGCGTATTCCCCGCCCTTCAACGCCTGGCCGCCCTCGACGGTGTAGACGTTGGTGCCGATGCCGTCGATCTGCGCCCCCATCATGACCAGCATCCGGGCCAGGTCCTGCACGTGCGGCTCGGCGGCGGCATTCCGCAGCACCGTCCGGCCCTTTGCGGCGACCGCGGCCATGAGCGCGTTCTCGGTCCCCGTCACGCTGGGCTCATCCAGAAAGATCTCGGCGCCCGTGAGGCCCTTGCTCTCCAGCTCGTAGCGGTCCCCCACCGTAACGATCGCGCCCAGCTGCTCCAGCGCCAAGAAGTGGGTATCCACCCGGCGGCGGCCGATCACGTCTCCGCCCGGCGGCGGCAGCATCACCGCGCCGAAGCGGGCCAGCAACGGGCCGGCGAGCAGGATCGACGCCCGGATCCGGGAACACAGCCGCGGATCCAGCGGCTTCAGCTGGGCCGGCCCGGGATCCACCCGGACCGTATTCTCCTCGGTCCACGCCACATCGGCACCAAGATCCGCCAGAAGGGCAGCCATGGTCTCCACGTCGCGGATGCGGGGCAGGTTCCTGAGAACCACAGGGCCATCGGCGAGCAGGGTTGCGGCGAGAATCGGGAGAGCGGCGTTCTTGTTTCCAGCGGGACGGACGGCGCCGGCAAGCGGGCGCCCGCCGCGGACGACGAAGCGGGGAGGCATGGCGATTAAAGTCGCAGGTGAGGGCAAGTGAGGGCAAGTGAGGAGAGGACGGCCGGGATGGGCAGACGGCCAGACGGGCAGACGGCCAGACGGCCAAAGCATGGGCGCGTGGGCTCCGTGTGCTCCGTGGAGTCCGGGTTGAGCCTGTGCCGGGTGGAACCTGATGCGGCCGGTTTTCGCCCCTCCTTCACTTTTCCCTCACCGGACTGCATTATGTTTATGTGGGTTAAGCACTTGGGGTGCCCGATTCCAGAGGGCTCCGTTCCGCAATCCGGCGGGCCCGGGAAGGAGGTGGGGTGTGCTGCTGATGCTGGTACAAGCCGAAACTGCCGCCGCCGGGTGGATTGGTCCGGTGGTTGCATTGTCGTTATTGGTCATTGCCCTGTCGTGTATGGGAGTGGCAGTCGCCACCCTGCTCATGATGCGGACGATGTCGCAGAAGTTCGAAACCCTGAGCCAGGCCCTGGGCCGGGTCGAGGTGAGTCTGCACCCGATCCTGAACCACATTCAGGAGATCACCACCCAGGGCCGGGACCTGGCGAGCAACTTCAGGGATGAGGCCACGGCCATCCTGCGTACCAGCCGCGGCGTCCGACGCCGGGTGCGGCGCGGGGTCAACCGGATCGAAGAGAGACTACAGGATCTCGATGCACTGTATGAAGTCGTCTATGACGAGGTCGAGGGTGCGGCGCTGGACGTCGCGTCCGTCGTCCATACCGTCCGCAGCGGGGGCAAATGGATCGACCGCCTGCGGCGCTTTTTCCCGGTAAGGCGGCGCCGGCGCCGATGAGACTCGCCAGATTCCTGGCCGCTTTCGGCCTGGTGGGGCTGGTGCTCCTGCTCCTGCCCCGGGAGGCGCACGCCTGGACCCCGGGAACCCACATCTTCCTGGGTCAGTCCATCCTGTCCAGCATCGGCCAGCTGCCCGCCATGGTGGGCGAGCTGATCCGCGCCTTCCCGTTCGACTTCCTTTACGGCAACATCGCGCCGGACACCTCGTTCGCGAAGAAATACGCTCCGCTCGACCGCCACTGCCACCACTGGCACGTGGGCCAGGAGGTCTACGACCTGGCGGAGTCCGACGCCCTGCGCGCCTTCGGGCTGGGGTATCTCTGCCACCTGGCCGCCGACGTCGTGGCCCACAACCACTTCGTCCCCCGCCAGCTGGTCGTCACCAGCAGCACCAAGTCGCTCGGCCACAGCTACTGGGAGGGCCGGGCCGAGCTGCATCTCGATGCCGATTACGCGGCGGAAGCGCGGGAAGTCATCCTGCTGGACCACCGCCCGGCCGACGCCCATCTCGAGCGGATCATCAGCCCGACCATCTTCAGCGTGAAGACCAACCGCCGTCTCTTCCGCGGCATGGTCCACCTCACGCGCCACCCCACCTACCAGCGCGGCATGCGGGCCGCGCGGAGCGTGAGCCGCTGGCACCTGAGCGACAACGTGGTCGAATCCCACCTGGCCCTGGCCTACGACTACATGATGGACCTGCTGGCGGCCGAGGGCGAGCGGGTCCGGATCTGGGATCCGAACGGCCAGGCGGCGATCCGCCGGGCCAAGGCCATGCGCCGGATGGCGCTGGTGAGCGGCGGCTGGAAGGACGTGGCCCACCTGCACGAGACCGCCGAGCACCACTTCGGGCTGCCGGCCGCGGAGCTGGTCTTCTGGCCGTCGGTGGCGGATCGGCTGCTGCCGAGGGCGAGCTAGGGGCCGGGGCGGCCGGGACGGCCGGGACGGCCGAGACGGCCGAGACGGCCAGGACGGCCGGGACGGTCAAGACGGCCAGGACGGCCAGGACGGCCAGGACGGCCGGGGGTGCGGGTCAGGAGCCGCCGAGGGGTGTGGGGTCCCTTGGCGGTTTGTCGTTTCGGCGGATTCATCGTGCGGTGCCTGCCGGACAGCGGTCCAACCATCGGAAAGGGTAGGCGCAAGGTCCGTAAGGTCCACGGCGGTTCTACTTCCCCACGGCAGGAACCCGATGCCCATGAAAGACGTGTGATGGTCAGCGTTCTGCGCGCGGCGCTCCAGACGGTGCTGCTGGCGGTCCTTGCCTTCCCCGCCCACGCCCAGCAGGACACCCTGCCCGACTCCACCACCGGCACTTCCCCGCTCGTCGTGACGCAGGAGCTCCTCCCCTTCCGGGGCGGGGTCGTGATCCGCGGCCGGAATCCGACCCGGGACACGGTCTGGGTGGATACCGTGAGCACCTACGCCTGCCGCAACATCTATCCCCGCTGCGGAAACCGGGCGGTGGACATCATCATCCCGCCCGGCGCCGAGAAAGAGCTGCTCCGCATCCGGCCGCAGGTGCTGGAAGAGGGGTATGGGTGGAGGTGGGGGTACGCGTGGCATACCTCAGGCGGCGGGGTGATCAAGCGGGGACGGGCGGTGCCTGGGGCGCCGGAGACGTAGGGGGAGAGTGCAGAGGGCAGAGTGCAGAGTGCAGAGTGCAGGGTGCCGGGTGCCGGGTGCAGCGGAAAGTTCGGCCCCGTGATCTCCCTGGGCCTGGCCTTTTCACCACGGAGACACGGAGCCGGCGGAGAACCACGGAGGGACTGACGGGGACTGACGGACTGGCGTCTGCTGCACCGAACGGGAGCATCTCATTATCCCACCAGCTGTTTCCTCCGTGCGCTCTCCGCGTTTTCCGTGCCTCCGTGGTAAAGCGATCACACCCGGACAGCCGCGTCACTCGTGGGCCACACAAGGCCGGGCTCCGCCGCATCGAACGTTACCGCAGAGGCGCGGAGGTTCCCCGGAGGACTCCTGCCATGGCATTTACTGCAGCACCTTCCTGATTCTCCGTGCTCCCTCCGCGTTCTCCGTGCCTCCGTGGTGAACACATCACACTGGACAGATCCCTCGACAAGGGGCAGTCACTGCCACAGTATCTTCCTGATTCTCCGTGCTCCCTCCGCGTTTTCCGTGCCTCCGTGGTGAAGCAATCACACCCGGACCGCCTGTCACGCGTCAGCCACACGAGACCTGGCTCCGCCGCATCGAACGTTACCGCAGAGGCGCAGAGGCGCAGAGGTTTCCCGGAGGACTCCTGCCAGGGCATTCACCGCAGCACCTTCCTGATTCTCCGTGCTCCCTCCGCGTTTTCCGTGCCTCCGTGGTGAACACATCACACTG
>JBFXBG010000081.1:0-17258 GCA_050183505.1 Gemmatimonadales bacterium
AACGTTACCGCAGAGGCGCGGAGGAGCAGAGGTTCCCGGAGGACTCCCTCGACAACGGGCAGTCACTTCCACAGCACCTTCTTGATTCTCCGCGATTCCTCCGCGTCCTCCGCGCCTCCGCGGTGAAGCACATCACACCCAAGCTCCGTGTCACTCGTCAGCCACACAAGGCCTGGCTCCGTCGCATCGAACGTTACCGCAGAGGCGCGGAGGCGCAGAGGTTCCCTGGAGGACTCCCACCAGGGCATTTTGCCGCAGCACCAAAGGGTATTCATCGCCACAGCACCTTCCTGATTCTCTGCGATTCCTCCGCGTCCTCCGCGCCTCCGCGGTGAAGCACATCACACCCAAGCGCCGTGTCACGGGTCAGCCGCACGAGGCCAGGCTCCGCCGCATCGAACGTTACCGCAGAGGCGCGGAGGCGCAGAGGTTTCTCGGAGGACTCCCACCAGGGCATTTTGCCGCAGCACCACAGGGTATTCATTGCCACAGCACCCCCCCCTGATTCTCCGCGATTCCTCCGCGTCCTCCGCGCCTCCGCGGTGAAGCACATCACACCCAAGCGCCGTGTCACTCGTCAGCCACACGGGGCCTGGCTCCGCCGTCTCGAACGTTACCACAGAGGCGCGGAGGCGCAGAGGTTCCCGGAGGACTCCCTCCAGGGCATTTACCGCAGCACCTTCCTGTTTCTCCGTGATCTCTCCGCGTTCTCCGTGTCTCCGTGGTGAAAAAAGCGGGCAGAGACACTAACTTCCAATCGGGACTCCCTGCACTCTGCACCCTGCACCCAGGTCCCCATGCCCCGTACGAACCTCCCTCACGGTACCGGTGCCTCGGCCTTCCAGGGACTCCGGCATTCCTGGCAGCTGGCGCTGTTCGTCTCGTTCACCGCCGCCGTGGCCCTGGGCGCCATCCTGCCCGCCATGTCGCTCCGCGGCGCCGGCGGCGCCCCGTCCCGGCTCCGGCTCGACGCCGCCGGCGGGCTGAACGGCGTCCTGCCATGGTCGCAGGATGCGCTGAGCCCGGCCGCGCTGCAGACCGAGGCCGCGGCCCGGCTGGTGACCCTGCTCATGGTAGCGGCAGGCGGGGCGCTGCTCATTGCCCTCTTCGCCACCCTGGCGCTCTCGGCGGCACGGGCTTCGAGCCGGCTCCAGGAAGTGAACATCCGCCGGGCCGTCGGCGCCTCCCGTACGACGCTGCTTCTGGCATCCCTGCTGGAAGGCGCGGCGATGGCCGGGCTCGCGGCCGGGATCGGCCTCCTGGCCGCGGCCCTGGCCACGAGGCTCACACTGGCCGGCTGGCCCGGATCGATCGGGCCCGGCCGCTGGACCCCGATGCTGGTTGCCGCCCTGGCCATCACCGGGGCGATCGTCGCCGGGGCCCTGCTGCCGATGCTGTTCGCCCGCACCCGCCGGATCGGCGAGTCCACGGCACGCCGCCCGGAGCCGTGGGCGTTGGCGGTTCAGCTCGGGTTCGGGCTGGTGGTCATGACGGCCGGCTCACAACTTGGCCGCGCGGTCCCCGGGAACGCTGACGCCGCAGACACAGCAGAAACCGTAGAAAGAACAGGAAACGCCGCGATCTCCGGGAACGACGCAAATGACACCGATGGTTCCCCGGTTCCCTCCGCATCTTCCGTAGATCACCCGGACCGGTCCAGGGATTGCGCGGTTCCCAGGGACTGCCCGCGAGGTCCGCGATCGGATTCCTCTGCGGAATCTGCGGACCCGTCTGCGTCACCTGCGATCGCTCCGACCAGACTCGGCGTCGTCTACCGAATCACCGGCTCCGAGATGTCCGCCGCCGCACGCGCGGAACGCTATGCCCGGCTGCTGGGGGAACTGGACCGGGATCCCACGGTCGCGGCGGCGAGCATGGGGAATCCGGGCCTCGCCATCGGGCTCGGCGTGGTCGACCACGTCACCACCGACTGCGGGATGTGCGCCCAGGGCGGGATCTTCGCCCCCTGGCACACGGTGCGTACGACCACCCGGCTGGTGAGCCCGGACTCCTTCGAGGCCCTGAACGTGAAGCTCATCGAGGGACGCGGCATCGAAAGCACCGACGGATGGGACGCCCCCAAGGTCGCGGTGATCAACCGGCTCATGGCCGCGCGGCACTTCCAGTACGGGCAGGCAATCGGCCGGGCGCTCAAGCTCGGCAGCATCCGCTCCGAGTGGTATACGGTGGTGGGCGTGGTAGACGAGCCGGAGCCACGGGGCTTCGGCGGGACCCTGCTGCCGCTCTATTCGGTCTACCTGAGCGTGCTGCAGGCGCCGCCGGATTCGGTCGAACTCCTGGTGCGGGGCGCCGCGGGCGGCGCGGTACGGCCCGCGGTGGTGCGGACGCTGGGAACCGGGACCCGGATCGAGCAGACCGGCGAGGCGATGCTGCTTGCCGCCCAGGCCCGGCCGGTGGCCTGGTTCGCCCGGCTGTTCGGGCTGGTGGGCTGGGGGATCTTCGTGATCGCGCTGGGCGGAGCGTTCGTGCTGATGGGCTCCTGGATGCGCTCGATGCTCACCGAGATCGGCATCCGCCGGGCGGTGGGCGCCACCCGGTGGCACCTGCTGTGGTTCTTCTTCCGGCGGGTGCTGGCAGTGGCCGGCGGCGGCGCGCTCATCGGCCTCTGGCTCGGGCCGACACTGTGGGATTCACTGCCCGAGGTGGTTTCGGGCCTGGCCTGGCCCATCGAAGCGGCGGTGAACAATGCCCTTCTCCTGGCCGGAGCCGCCCTGGCGGGCATGGTGGGGCCGGCGCTGCTCGCGCTCCGGGCGGCGCCGGGAAAACTGCTCGCAAAGTGAGAAGTAAGAAGTAAGAAGTAAGAAGGGGCTTGGCTTCGCCAACCGCATGGAATCCCCAGCCCTTCTCACTTCTCACTTCTCACTTCTTACTTCTCACTTCTCGCTCTCCAGCTTCTCCCGCAGCACCCCCTGCACTCCCTTCGGGTCCGCCTTCCCCTTGCTCGCCTTCATCACCTGCCCCACGAAGAACCCGATCAGCTTGGTCTCCCCGCCTTTGAACCGGGCCACCTCGTTGGGGTGTTCGGCCAGGACCTGGTCCACCCACTGGCCCAGGGCGTCGGTGTCTCCCACCTGGACCAGTCCCAGCCGCTCGGCCAGCTGTTTGACCGGTTCGTCCTTGGCCGTGAGCTCGGTGAACACCCGGCGGGCGGCCTGTTCGCTCAGCACTCCGTCCTTGACGGCGCCGATCAGCTCGGCCAGGCGTTCGTGGCCCACCGGCATGGTTTCGGTCTCGTTGTACGCGGTCCGGATGTCCTTGAGCACCCAGCCCACGGCCCGGGACGGATCGGCCCCGGAGCGCACCACCGCCTCGAAGTAGTCGGCCACCGGCCGTTCCAGGGTCAGTTCCTCGGCGTGATACTCGCTCACGCCGTACTCCTTCACGAACCGCTGCCGCTTTTCTTCCGGCAGTTCGGGCAGTTCCAGCTCCCGTTCCGCCACCCAGCCCGGCGCCAGGACCAGCGGCGGCAGGTCCGGATCCGGGAAGTAGCGGTAGTCGTGGCTCTCTTCCTTGGACCGCATGGGCTTGACCGTGCCGGTCACCGGATTGAACAGCTGGCTCACCTGCTCCACCAGCCCGCCCGACTCCACCAGCGCGATCTGCCGGTCCCGCTCGACCTCCAGCGCCTTCTCCACGTTGGCGAAGCTGTTCATGTTCTTGAGTTCGGTCTTGGTGCCGAGCTCCGGGTCGCCGGGACGGCGGATGGAGAGGTTGGCGTCGACCCGAAGGCTGCCCTTCTCCATGCTGCACTCGCTGGCGCCGACGTAGACCAGGATCTGCTTGAGCACGGTGAGATACGCCCGCGCTTCCGCCGGGCTCCGCATGTCGGGCTCGCTCACGATCTCGATCAGCGGTGCGCCGCAGCGGTTCAGATCCACCGCGGTCTTTCCGGGGACGCGGTCGTGCAGCGACTTGCCGGCATCTTCCTCCAGGTGCAGCCGGGTGATGCCCACCGGCATCCGGGCCCCGTCGGCCGTGGTGAAGTGCACCACGCCTTGGGTGGCGAGCGGCTTGTCGAACTGCGAGATCTGATAACCCTTGGGCAGGTCGGGATAGAAATAGTTCTTCCGGGCGAAGACGCTGCGGTCGTGCACGGTGCAGTCCAGCGCCAGCGCCGCCTCGACCGCCAGCCGGATGGCCTCGGCGTTGGGCACCGGCAGCGCGCCGGGCAGGCCCAGGCAGACCGGGCACACCTGCGTGTTGGGCGGCGCGCCGAAGACGTTGGCGCAGGCGCAGAACATCTTGGTGCGGGTGCCCAGCTGGACGTGCACCTCGAGGCCGATCACGGTTTCCCAGGTCACGAGCGCACCTCCTCCCGCGCGGGCACGGCCGCCTCGATGGCGCCGGCCACGCTCAGCATGCGGGATTCCTCGAACCCGGGGGCGATGATCTGGGCGCCGATCGGCAGGCCTTCATCCCGGCCCACCGGGATGCTCAGGGCCGGCAGGCCCGCCAGGCTCACCGCGCAGACGAAGATGTCCGCCAGGTACATGGCGACCGGATCGTCGGTCTTCTCTCCCGCCTTGAAGGCCGGCGTCGGCGTGGTGGGCGTCAGCATGAAATCGATCCCGTCGGCGAACACCCGGCGGAAGTCCTCCGCGATGAGCCCCCGGACCTGCTGCGCCTTGCGGTAGTAGGCGTCGTAGTACCCGGCGCTCAGCACGTAGGTGCCGATGAGAATCCGGCGCCGCACCTCGGGCCCGAACCCCTGGCCCCGGGTCGCCTGATACAGCGCGCGGACGTCGCCATCGGGCGGCTCGATCTTCCGGGGTCCGTAGCGCACCCCGTCGTACCGCGCCAGGTTGGCCGCGGCCTCGGCGGGCGCGATGATGTAATACGTCGGCACCGCGTAACGGGAATTGGGCAGCGAGACCTCCCGCACCTGCGCCCCCAGATCCTTCACCAGCCGGATGGTGCGGTCCAGCCCGGCCTTCACGCCCGGGTGGAGATCCGCCGGGAAGTATTCCTTCGGCAGCCCGATCGTGAGCCCGCGCAGGTCCCGCCGGGCCGGCACCGGCTTCAGCGCCGGCCGCTCGGCCGTGGTGGCGTCGAGCGGGTCGTGTCCGCTGATGGCGGCCAGCACCCGCGCCGCGTCGTCCACTCTCTCTCCGAAGACCGACACGCAGTCGAGCGAGCTGCCGAAGGCCACGAGCCCGTAGCGGCTCACCCGGCCGTAGGTGGGCTTCACCCCGACGACACCGCAGAAGCTCGCCGGCTGGCGCACCGAGCCGCCGGTTTCCGAGCCCAGCGCGGCCGGTACCACCCCCGCCGCCACTAGCGCGGCCGACCCGCCGGAGGAACCGCCCGGTACCCGGTCCGGATCCAGCGGATGGCGCACCCTGCCGTAGGCCGAATGCTCGGTCGAGGATCCCATGGCGAACTCGTCGAGGTTCGCCTTGCAGGCGATCATCGCGCCCGCGTGGCGCAGCCGGTCCACCACGGTGGCGTTATAGGGCGAGCAGTAGCCTTCCAGAATCTTCGAGGCGCAGGTGGTGGGCTGCTCGATGGAGACGATGTTGTCCTTGATCGCCACCGGCACCCCGGCCAGCGGCAGATCATGCTCCGATCCGCGGAGCCAGCCGTCCACCCGTTCGGCTTCGGCGTCGAGCAGCACCTGGGACCAGTGCAGCGCGGCGTTGAGCTTTTCCGCCCCTCCGAGGAGCCGGCCGGCTTCGGCGGCCGCGGCGGCCGCGGTGGTCCGGCCCGATCCGACCGCGTCCGCGATGTTGGCGACCGCGGTCATTCGTCCCCTCCGTCCATGGCGCCGAGCCGGGGCACCACGTAGAAGCCGCCGGTGAATTCCGGCGCCATCTCCTCCGGCGTGCGGGCCAGCGGCACCGGCCGCACCACGTCGGGCCGGAGCGCGACCCTGTCCGGCCCGGCCACGAACTCCGCCGCCGCGTCTCCGGCCGGCACCTCGTTCAGCTCTTCCACGAAGGCCACGATCCGGTTCAGCTGCTGCACCAGCGTGGGCAGCTCGGATTCCGCCACGGCCAGTTCGGCCAGCCGCGCGACATGCAGCACATCATCCCGTCCGATACTCATGCGCTCTCCCAGTCACGCTCGAGGCCGGCATAGGCCACGAGCAGCTGCTTGGTTCCGGTTTCCTCGTCGTCGAACCTGACGGTCACCTTGAGGTCCCGTCCCGCGCCGGTGAGGCCCAGGATCGAGCCGCTGCCGAACCGCCGGTGGCGGACCCGTTCTCCCTTGACGTACCGCGGCGTATCCTGCGAGGCCTCTTCCGGCGGCACGGCCGCCGGGGTGGTGAACGGCGTGTCGTCGTCGAAATCGTAGTTCCGCCGGGCGTAGCCGCCGGTTCCCCAGCCGCGCGGGCTCGAGGTCCGGCCGCTGCCCCGCCCTTCGGCCCAGGCCCAGCCGCCGCTGGTGCGCTTTTCGTCGACCACGCCGGGCGGCAGCGCCTCGATGAACCGGGAGGCACGGCCCGGCCGCATTTCCCCGCCCCGGCGCCGGGCCCGGGCCCAGGTGAGATAGAGCTTGTCCCGCGCGCGGGTGAGGCCGACGTAGCAGAGCCGGCGCTCCTCCTCCAGGCCGTCGGGCTGCTCCACCGCGCGGGCCAGCGGAAAGAGCCCGTCCTCCAGCCCCGAGAGCACGACCACCGGCCACTCCAGACCCTTGGCGGTATGCAGGGTCATTAGGGTGACCCCGGTGCGCTCCCCGCTCACCTTGTCGTTGGCGGTGATGAGCGCCGCTTCGGCCAGAAAGCGCTGCAGCGGCGTCGCCTCTTCTCCCTCCTCCGGCGTGACATCCTCCGACCAGTCGGCCGCGGCGGCCAGCAGCTCGCGGACGTTCTCCCAGCGTTCGGCGCCTTCGGGGCCTTCGGCCATGAGCACCCGTTCGTACTCGATCCTCTGGATCACCTGTTCCAGGATCTGGGCCGGCGCATGCTCCCCGGATTCGGTCCTCAGCGCCTCGATCAGCGCGGCGAAGCGCTGGTAGGCCTGGCGGACGTTGGGCCGCAGGCCTTCGATCCGGTCGGCAATCGCGGCCGTCTCCAGCAGGCTCTTGTTCCATTTGGCCGCGGCCAGCTGCAGCTGACTCAGGCTGGACTCGCCGATCCCGCGGCGGGGTACCGCGATCGCCCGGAGAAAGCCTTCGTCGTCGGCCGGGTTGGCCACCAGCCGCAGGTAGGCCAGCAGGTCCTTCACCTCGCGCCGGTCGTAGAAGCTGATGGCGCCCACGATCCGGTAGGGAATGCCGGCCCGGCGCAGCGACTCCTCCAGCGCGCGGGACTGGGCATTGGTCCGGTAGAGGATGGCCATGTCCTCGTAGGTCCAGTCGCCCGCGGTGCTCCGCGCGGCCATCTCCCGGACGATCCACTCGGCTTCGTCCCGCTCATCGGCGCTGGCCACCAGCGTGACCGATTCCCCGCCCTTGCGGCTGGTCCGGAGCGTCTTGCCCATCCGGGACGCGTTCACGGCGATCACCCCGTTGGCGGCGTCGAGGATCACCTGGGTGGACCGGTAGTTCTCCTCCAGCCGCACCAGCCGGACATCGCTGAAGTCCCGCTGGAAATCCCGCATGTTGCCCACGTTGGCCCCGCGCCAGCCGTAGATGGACTGGTCGTCGTCTCCCACGGCGAACACGTTGCCGTGCGATCCCAGGTGCCGGATGAGCTGGTACTGGGCCACGTTGGTGTCCTGGAACTCATCCACCAGCACGAAGCCGAACCGCTCCTGGTACCAGGCCAGCCGGTCGGGCCGTTCCCGGAAGAGCGTCAGCGGATGCAGCAGCAGGTCGTCGAAATCCATCGCGTTGAGCCGCTTGAGCGCCGGGCCCATGGCCGAATAGACGTCGGCCGCCACCTGGGCCAGCCGGTCGAAGGCGGAGGTTTTGGCCAGATCGTCCGGCGTGGTCATGCGGTTCTTGGCCGACGAGATCACCGCCTGCACCGCCCTGGGCGAGAACAGCTTGGTGCTGTGGTTCCGCTCGTCCATGAGCCGCTTGATGAGCGAGAGCCGGTCGTCTTCGTCGTAGATGGTGAACTGCCGGGTGAAGCCCAGCGCCTCGGCTTCCCGCCGGAGCAGCCGGGCGGAGAGCGAGTGGAAGGTGCCGATCCACAGGCCCGAGGGATCCCGGCCCAGCAGCCGGGCCACCCGCTCCTTCATTTCGTTGGCGGCCTTGTTGGTGAACGTGACCGCGAAGATCCGCTGCGGCGGCACGCCGTGCTCGTCGATCAGCCGCGCGATCCGGGCGGTGAGCACGCGGGTCTTCCCCGAACCGGCGCCGGCCAGGACCAGGAGCGGCCCATGGACATGCTCGACCGCCTCCCGCTGGGCGGGATTGAGCGACCCGGTGAGGGTCCCGGTCAGGGTTTCAAGCTTCATTCCGCGGCATCCGGATCAGAAAGGTGGCACCGGTGTCGGTGGTTTCGAGGATCAATTCTCCGCCGTGGGCGTCCTCGATAACGCGGCGTGAAAGCGCGAGCCCGATGCCCCAGCCCCCGGTCTTGGTGCTGATGCCGGGATCGAAGAGGGTGCGGCGGATCTCCCGGCTCACCCCCGGCCCGTCGTCGATCACCCGCAGCTCGGCCATCGGGCCCTGGGAGACCGTCTGGAGCGTGATGGTCCCGCTCCGCCCCTGCAGCGCGTCGATGGCGTTCTTCACCAGGTTCTCCAGCGCCCACTCCAGCAGGACGGGATCGCCCAGGACCATCGGCCCCGCGCCGGGCGCATCCACCTTGAGTTCGATGGGATGCGCGTGCCGGGGCAGTCTGGGCCGGAAATACCGGGCGACTTTCTCGGCCAGGGCGCCGAGCCCCAGCGGCTCCTGCCGCGCCGGATGGCCGATCCGCTCGAACCGCTGGGCCACGCGGTCCAGCCGGTCGGTATCCGAGGCGAGATGGTCGGCCAGGCCCTCCGGCGGGGCCGGGCGCGAGCGGATCTGCTCGATCCACCCCTTGAGACTCATGAGCGGCGTGCCCATCTGGTGAGCCGCTTCCCGGGCCATCCCGGCCCAGAGCCGGTCCCGCTGCGCGGCCATCGCGCTGCGATACCCAAAGATACCCACCCCCACCATGACGACGATCGTGAGCCCCTGCAGCACCGCCAGCAGGGTCAGCTGCCGCTCGGCCGACACGGTGCCGTAGTGCACCGTGCCGATCGTGGGTTCGACCAGGGGCGGATTCTCCCGGTCCAGCACCTTCACGAATTCCCGGACCCGCGGATCGTCGAGGGCGGCCTGGAACGGGAGATTGTCGGCGGCGGTCACCTGCCCCGCCGTGTCGGTCACGATCACCGGGATGCCCAGCTGCCGCACCCGCTTGCCGATCTCGACCAGCGCGTCGGCCTCGGCGCCGGGACGGGGATCGTTGAGCGCGGCGAAGACGCCGGAGAACAGCCGGGTGATCGATTCGGCTTCGGTGCGGAAGTGCCGGACCACGATGACGGCCGAGGTGGCGCTCAGGCCGGCCAGCAGAACCACGAGCGCGGTGACGATCACCGGCGCCCAGCGGCGCCCAGCGTCCCTACGCACGGGGCTGGAGCCGGTCGACGCCGACGTAGGACACCAGCACCTCGGGGATACGCACGGTGCCGTCGGCCTGCTGGAAGTTCTCCAGCAGGGCGATCAGCGTGCGGGGCAGCGCCAGGGCGGACGCATTCAGGGTGTGCACGAACTCGGGCTTCTCGCCCGGGGCCGGCCGGTAGCGGATGTTGGCGCGGCGGGCCTGGAAATCGGTGAAGGTGCTGGCGCTGGACACCTCGAGCCAGGTGCCGACCCCGGGCGCCCACACTTCGAGGTCCAGGGTGCAGGCGCTGGCGAAGCCGGTGTCGCCCGCGGCCAGGGCCAGCACCCGGTAGGGCAGCCCCAGACGCTGCAGCACGGCCTCCGCGTGCGCGGTGATCGTCTCGTGCTCGGCGGCGCTGTCTTCCGGCCGGCAGAAGCGGACCAGTTCGACCTTGTCGAACTGATGCACCCGGATGAGCCCGCGGGTGTCCTTCCCGTGGGCCCCGGCCTCCCGGCGGAAGCAGGGGGTGTAGGCGGTGTAGGTGATCGGGAGCCGGGCGCCGTCGAGGATCTCGTCCCGGTGCAGATTGGTGACCGGCACCTCGGCCGTCGGGATGAGATACAGCTCGTCGGCCGGAATCTGGTACAGCTCCTCGGCGAACTTGGGCAGCTGCCCGGTGCCGGTCATGGTGGCCTGGTTCACCAGCAGCGGCGGGGCGACCTCGTCGTAGCCGTGTTCCCGGCTGTGGAGGTCGAGCATGAAGTTGATGAGACCGCGGGAGAGCCGCGCGCCGAGCCCGGTCAGGACCGGGAAGCCGGATCCGGAGAGCCGCGCGCCGCGCGGCAGGTCGAGAATCCCGAGCGCGGCGCCCAGGTCCCAGTGGGCTCTGGGCTCGAAGGCGAAGCCGGGTTTGCTACCCCACTCGCGGACGACCCGGTTGGCGGAAGCATCGCCGTCGGGTACCGACGCCAGGGGAGTGTTGGGCAGGGTGAGCGCGAGCGCGTCCAGCTCGGTGTCGACCTCTTTCAGTTCGGCATCCAGCGCCTTGACCTGCTCTCCCGAGGCCTTGAGCGTGGCCAGCAGCTCGTCGGCCGGCTCCTTCGCCTTCTTCTTCCGGGCGACTTCCTCGCTGGCCCGGTTCCGTTCGGCCTTGAGGGTCTCGACCCGGGTGAGGAGTTCACGGCGGCGGCGGTCCAGATCCAGCAGCCGGTCGACCTGGGCGGCGACGGTCTGGTCCAGACGGCGCAGGAGCCCGGCGCGGAACCCGTCGGGATCCTGGCGCAGGCGCTTGACGTCGATCACGGGGCGTTACCGTTGGGGAATGCCGGGCTTCAGACTGATGTAGCCGCAGTTGTTGTTCGCGAGCACACGGAAGGAGATCGTACGGGCGCTGTCGTCGATCATGATGATCTGCATCTTGGCGTACTGGGGCACGCCGAAGCTGCAGACCAGCCGGGAGCGTACCAGGTACACCTGGCCCGAATCCACCGCGACGCTGTCGTCGGTGATGTAGCCGTTGCGGGCGGCCTCGGTGATGCCTTCGAAGGTGTTGCTGGACAGCTGCAGCCCGGGCTTGATCGAACTGTCGGCCCGGACGCCGAGCACGATGAGCGGAATGAACACGTGCCGGCCCTGATCGTCCACGTCGTAGGCCAGGTCGAAGGCGGAGGTCTGGTCGGTCCGGACGGCGCCTTCGGTCACCGAGTAGCCGCTGGGCACCTGGATGGGCGTACCGCGGAGGGCTCCCAGCGTCAGCGTGTCCTCGTAGTTGTCCAGCGAGGCCGGGGGGAGCTGGTTCGGGTCGGTGCAGGCCGCCGCCACCAGGGCCCCGAACGGGATGAGCAGAAGAGCGAGTCGCCGCATAGATGGAGCGAAGGTTAGCGCCCGGGGGGAAGTGGGTCAACCCACCATCATTGCTTGACTTCGCTCCTCCCGGTCCCTACGTTCCCGGGCCAACCCTCCACCGTGAACCCACGCACATGACCGGCCTTCGGGACGTAATGCAGAACCTCGCCGCGCGGGACGGTGTCCAGGCCGTCCTGGTGGTGAGCAACGATGGGCTCACCATCGATCAGATCGACCAGGGCGGCCCCGATCTGGAGAGCGTGGCGGCCCTGGTGCCCGCGCTGGCCCAGGCCGCCGCCCAGGTCGGCGAGGCCTCCGACGGCGGCGCGCTCGCGCTGGCGGTCCTCGAGTTCAAGGGACGCATGCTGGTGGTCTCCACCCTGCACGAGGGGATGAACCTGATCGTGCTCACCGCCGCCGACGCCAACATCGGCCAGCTGCTCTACGACCTGCACCGGCACCGGCCGGCTCTGATCGAGCTGCTGTGAGGCAGACGGTCCGACGGTCCGACGGCCCGACGGTCGGTCTTCACCGCCCGGCCTTCTGTCCGGCACCGTGGAGGACGGGGATGCCAGGTATCCGGTTGACGGGCTCCCTCCCGACTGTCCGCCCGTCCGCTCTTCCGCCCGATTGCACCCTCACCGTCCGACCGTCGGACCGTCCGACCGTCGGACCGATCGCCCCCGCTGCCAGATGAGATGGTCGGTCATTCTCGCCGGCGGCTCGGGCACCCGCTTCTGGCCGCTCAGTACCCCGGAGCACCCCAAGCAGCTGCTGCCGCTGACCGGAGAGGAATCCACCGCGGAGGAGGCGGTCTCCAGGCTCGACGGGCTGATCGAGCGGGACCGGATTCTGCTGGTGACCGGCCAGGCCCTCGCCGGGCCGCTCGCTTCCCTGCTCCGGCTGCCCCCGGAGAACCTGCTGATCGAGCCCCGCCCCGCCTCCACCGGGCCCGCCCTGGTCTGGGCCACCTGGGAAGCCCGGCGCCGGGATCCGGACGCCGAGATTCTCTCGCTCCACGCCGACTGGTCCATCCGGGACGCGGCCGCCTTCCGCACGGCCGCCGCCCAGGCGCTGGAGACCGCGCGCAAGCACGCCGCGCTGGTCACCGTGGGGATCGTCCCGACCAGGCCGGAGACGGGATACGGATATATCATGCCCGGACCGACGCTGGACGACGCCGCCCGCCACGTCGCCCGCTTCGTCGAGAAACCCGATGCCGCCACCGCGCTCACCCTCATGGCCGAAGGGGCCTACTGGAACAGCGGGCTCTTCGCCTGGACCGGGGACACCCTGCTGCGCGAGGTCAAGGCCCACACCCCGGAGATCGCGCCGCACCTGGCCGCGCTCGAACAGGGAGACGTCGAGTCCTTCTTCTCCCGCGTCACGCCGGTCTCGATCGACGTGGGCGTGCTGGAGCGGAGCACCCACGTGGCCGTCGTGCCCGGCGCCTACCCCTGGGACGACGTCGGCACCTGGGACGCCCTGGCCCGGGTGCGCCAGCGGGACGCCGAGGGGAACGTCAAGGTCGGCCCGGTCTATACTTCCAACACCCGCGATTGCATAATCTGGTCCGACGGAGAACCCCTGGTGGTGAACGGCGTCCAGGACCTGGTCATCGTCAGCGCCAACGGCCGGACCCTGGTCATGCACCGGTCGAAGGCGGCGGAGCTGAAGCGGGTGCTGGATGGCCTCCCGGACGCCGTCCGGGAAGTGAGAAGTGAGAAGTAAGAAGTAAGGAGGTTTGTGAATTGGAGTTCCGCGATGATGTGAGCCGGGGCGTCAGGGTCAACCCCCCTTCTCACTTCTTACTTCTCACTTCTCACTTCTTTCCATGTCCGCTCTCTACCTCCTCGACCCCTCCCCTTCCCCCGCCTGGGCGCCGTTTGCCGGCGTGCGGCCGGTGGCCGAGCTGCGGGCCGGCGTGTGGCGGATCCGGGAACGGTGGGAGGGGGCCCTGCGGATGGACACCGGGGCCATTCTGGGCGAGGGGATCGCGCCTTTCAACGAGAGCGACGAGCCGAGCTGCCGGGAGCCGGGCCCGATCGAGGGGCCGGCGGTGGTCGCGTTGAGCGACTTCGCGCCGTCCGGCGTGCCGCCCGAGGTGGCGCCCGGCGTCCGGCGGCTGGCGCACGAGAGCGGGACGGTGGCCTGGATCGTTCAGCCGGGTGAGACCTGGCCCGGCCCCAACGACGACGGACCCGCGGCCCCGATCGAAGGCCTGCGCCTCCGGGGCGCCTGGGACCTGCTCAACGCGCTCGACCTCTACCTCGACCCCGACTGCCGTGATTTCCTGGCCGACCGGAGCCACAGCGACCCGGTGCCCGGCGGCAGCGTGGTCCTGGGAGACCCGGGGGACATCGTCCTCCGGGGCGCGCTGGTCGAACCCGGCGTGGTGTTCGATGTGCGGCGCGGACCGATCGTCCTGGAGGAGGCCGTCGAGGTGCGGCACGGAACCCGGCTGGAGGGTCCGCTCTATGCCGGGCCCAATACCCGGCTCCTGGGCGGGTTCATCCGGACCTCGGTCTTCGGGCCCTGGTGCGTCATGCGGGGCGAGATCGCCGCCAGCGTCTTCCTGGGCTACGCCAACAAGGCGCACGACGGCTTCGTGGGCAGCAGCCTGGTGGGCCGCTGGGTGAACCTGGGGGCCGGCACCACGACCTCGAACCTCAAGAACACCTACGGTGAGGTCCGGCTCTCGGTCGCCGGCCGGACCATCCCGACCGGCCGGATGAACCTCGGCAGCCTGATCGGCGACCACGCCAAGACCGCCATCGGCACCATGCTCCCCACCGGCACCGTGATCGGCGCGGGCGCCAACGTGTTCGGCGCATCGCAGGTCCCCAAGTACGTGCCGCCCTTCGCCTGGGGCCTGGACGGACGCGAACTGCTGGACGAAGAAGGCTTCCTGCGGGTGGCCGGCCGGGTGATGCCGCGCCGGCAGGTGGAGTTCACCGAAGCCCGGCAGGCCTCGCTGCGGGCCGCCTACCGCCGGGCCGTGTCCGGCGCCCAGGGCTGAGGCGCACCCCGGTGGCCGCCCGGCTCCACGTGCTGGGTTCCGGGTCGCGGGGCAACTGCCTGGCGCTGGAGTGGGACGGTGCGGTCCTGCTGGTGGATGCGGGGTTCAGCCGCCGCGAGATCGAACGCCGGGCCGTGGAAGCCGGCCTCGACCTGGACGGCCTGGCGGGCATCGTCCTCACCCATGAACATGGCGATCACACGGGCGGCCTGCGCCAGGTGCTGCGCAAGCGGCCCGCGCCGGTCTTCGCCTCACCCGGGACCTGGGCCGCGCTCAACGCGTCTCTCCCCCCGGACACCACCCATTGCGCCATCGGCCTGGCCGCTCCCCGGGAGGCCGGACCCTTCCGGATCGAAGCCTGCCCCTCGATCCACGATGCGGCCGAACCCGTCGCGGTGGTCGTCACCACCCCGGACGGTGCCCGGATCGGCGTGGCCTACGACCTCGGCCGGCCTACCGGCGCGGTACGGTATCTCCTGCGGGAGGCGGCGGTCCTGGTGCTGGAAGCCAACCACGACGAGATCCTGCTCCGCACCAGCGGCTACCCGCCGGTGGTACAGCAGCGGATCGCGGGATCCGGCGGCCACCTGTCCAACCGGGCCGCCGCCGATCTGGTTCGGGAGCTGCTCCACCCGGAACTGGAGCACGTCGTCCTGGCGCACCTGAGCGAGCGGTGCAACACCGCCGACCACGCGCGCCTGGCCGTGGAGCCGGTCCTGCAGCGGGCCGGATTCCAAGGCCGGCTGCACGTGGCCCGCCAGGATGTGGGGCTGCCGGTGATCGAGGTACTGGGGCCGCGGCAGGCGAGGATGTTCTAGGACGGTCGGACGGGCAGACGGTCGGACGGGCAGGCGGGCCGTGTGCGGGCATGGCGCTTCCGGGCCGGTGTCCGTGTTCCCGCTGGGATCAGCGGGTGCGTCTACTGGCCGTCGGACCGTCCGACCGTCTGACGGCCGGTGTCCGTGTTCCCGCTGGGATCAGCGGGTGCGTCTACTGGCCGTCGGACCGTCTGACCGTCTGCCCGTCCCCCACCACACATCTCCCATCGACCCTCTCCAGCACCGGCGGCATCACCACCGAGCAATCCGACACCATCCCGCCGCTCTGGTTCATCTCCCGGTCCACAGCGTTGTACCGCGAGACCAGGCTGTCGAGCCGGAGGGAATCCGCGTTAGCCATGGAATAGACCAGGTACTCGCGGGGGCCGCCGCAGGGTTTGGCGCCGAAGGCGATGGCGCGGCACTGGGAGACATCGGTGCAGACCGGATCACCGATGGCGGCCGTGACTTCCGCGCGCAGGCGGGCCAGTTCGGTCGAGTCCGCCGCCGCCGCGGCGGCGGGATCGGCGGCGGCCTCCTGGGGCGCGGGCCGGCAGAAGGCGCCGGCGCCGAGCGCGGCGAACAGTGTCAGGGGTATGGATGGACGCATCGGGGGCCTCCCGGGAGGACGGACTGGCGGCGGGCCGGCCGTCGGGCCTGCGGCGGCGGCCAGTAGACCTTTCAGTCAATGTGGCCGCGGCGGGGCGAGAGGGGCAAGGGCGGGCGGGATTCGTTAGCGATCTCGGTCGCGGCTGGCGTAGTTGGAGCCGTGGAGGTGCAGAATGAGGCCGTGAAGGCTAGAATCGACCGGGACGGCGGCTCGGGCTAAAAAGAACGCGCCGACGACGATGGGGTCGCCAGGATGCCAGACACAAAAGGAGTCCCTCTTGAGGGATGCCGCGCAACGGTCTAGCCGATAGCTGCCTCGGTGCCCTAGGCCTTCAAACGTCAGGGGCATTCACGCCCAGCGGTCAGCCTTCATGGCTGGGTCAGGAAGCGGTGCATCAAAACCCGACAGCACCTCGCCAGGCGGTGGTCGTAATTGTTGCTGGGCACGAGGGGCCCAGCTCAGCGACGAACGGGCTCATGGCGACAACTGACAAACTCTCCCTGCCCACGAAGCGTCGACGCACGACCGTTACCTGAGCTTGCATTGCCTGAGCGAACGGCAGGAGCAACGGAGCACTGATCACTAGCGTGTCGGTGGCGCGCGTGATCGCCACGTAGAAGAGGCGCCGCTGCTCCAGCAGCTGGGCATCCTGTTCGGCTGGCGGCAGCGCGGTATCGATGTGCGGCACGGCTCCAGCCATTGCCCCCGCAATCACGACCAAGGAGGCCGTTAGCCCCTTAGACTTGTGCAGGGACATGACGCGGATGACGTCGCTGTCGGAATCCGGCAGGTACGGCTGAGTAATCGCCAAGCGCAATTCCTCGAGGATGGTGCGCGGGTCGCTCGCGTTTACTGCGATCTCCTCCGCCACTAGGCGGATATCATCGCAGCTCTCATCCTGAGGGGGCCAGATAGTGCGCACCAGCTCCAGACCAGTAAGCTCCTTCAACGGTTCGAGCGCAGCGTTGAGTGCCCGCCAACGTTCGACCAATGGCAGGGAGAAGGGAACTTGTAGCGCGCCGGCGTCGAGTCGGCGCAGAATCTCACTCGGCTCCACGGCGTTGCTCTGCGCAGCCGCCACTACTCGTCGGTAACCGCCGCGCAGCCCTGTGCTGCTTCCCATTCCGAGCCACGCTCGCAGCGCGGCACGGTCCAACGGGTCAACGAGTAAGGTTAGCAGCGCGAACCCGTTCGCGGCGGCGGGCGGCTGGACGGGATCCTCGGTGAAGTAGCTCATCGAATTGAGCCCGCGCGCGATCAATGCATCGCGAATGGCGTTGCCGATGAAGCGCCGCGGCGCCAGTACGATCACCTGACCCGCGGGGAGCTTCGGTCGTTTCTCAAGATAGTGAGCGATGTAAGCTGCTACTGTCGCCACTTCGTCATCCAAGGTCTGATGCTGGACGACGAAGACGTCGGCCTTCGACCGCGTATTGTCAGGCGTGAGGGGAATGGGGCGAGTCCGCGCCGGCTCCTGCG
>JBFXBG010000082.1:0-17196 GCA_050183505.1 Gemmatimonadales bacterium
CGAAGATCTGGTCCGCACCCGTTGCCACACCACAAGAGATCCGGGTGAAGGCGTCCGCGATCGAGTGTGGATTGTGCGAGTGCGCCGCGCCGTTGAACAGGGGGAGCCATGAGCGGCCGGACGCGGGGAGGCGGACCGCCAGGGACTTCCCGGTCCGGAGGAGAACACGAGTCCCGGAGTAATTGTGGTTGCGGTCAATTGTCGTGACGACCGGATATGTCACAAGGTCCCCAAATGTCGATTCGGCGATGAACTCGATCTCCCGGATTCCCGCCTCTGAGAGTTTGCTGCGCAGGCGACCTGCGCTCTCCACATAGGAGAACTTCTCCGGCGTAACAAACACCAGACGGCCGCCGGGTTTGAGCAAGCGAAGGGCCTGTTCGAAGAAAAGCGTGTAGAGGTCGAAGCGACCCGTCGCAGTGGTGAAGCGCCTGCGGTAGGCTTCACGCTCGGCTGTCGAGAGCCCGGTGATAGGCACGTAGGGAGGGTTGCCGACGATATAGTCGAACTGCCCGTCCAGAGCCCCGAGGAAATCGGTCTCGACAAGCTGGACCCCGGCTGCCGAACCGAGCCGTCCTTTAGCCTCCGCCAACAACCTCGGGTCTGAATCGATACCGGTGATGGCCGGGAGCCGGCCTCCAGTTCTCTCCCCCCAGCGCAGCACCCCTTCGATGAAGGCCCCGGTCCCGCAGCCGGGGTCGAGGAGAGTAGTCCCGTCGTCAGGCGGCAAGCCGTCGAAGAGCTTGTTCACCATCCGATCAACCAGTGCGCTCGGTGTCGGGACGAAGCCCTTCACGGGACCACCTCGGGATTCAGTTCGGCAGGCACTCCAGAATATAGCTATGGCGCTTCAATCTGCGAGGAGCCAAAAAACGCGGGGCCAATGCCCTCCTGGACGGGATGTCTATACGTCTTCCGGGCGTGTGTCCCGGATTCTGGTCAGGTCCTGGCAGGCACGGTAGAGAACCCGGTTCAGTTCGATCGGTGTCGGGACAGCGGCGGGTTGGTAGGTTGTGGGCTGGTCTTCTGACACCGGGCGGAAACAGAATACGCCGACCGCGTCACACACCAGGGCAACCTGTTCGGACTTCCTGACCACCTGGTTGTGGTCTGCATCGCTGATCACACGGGCGGCCAGAAACACGTACGACCTCGGCTTGACCGATCTGAGCCACGCAGTGAGGTCTCCGCCCATGCTCGTGGGACTTGTCCCTTGCTCGGCCAGGATGCGGGCGTACTCGGCCTTGACGTCGATGGTCTTGAACCCGATCTCCTTGATGCGCTTGTCCAGGTCGGCCGACCCCGGTCTCCCCATGGGGCCCTGCCGGGGGCTGCCAGGATGTTTTGGCGTGCCGAGCGCCTTGGCCTCAAGGATGAACTCGATGGGGCCCTGGCGCGGGAACGTCACATCCAGGTTGTTGTGCGGGATAATGAGCCCCGGTACCCGACCCCGGCTGTACAGCTGAACACCGGCACAGTTCTCCAGCAGAAGGGCCAACAGATCGTTGAAGAAGTCTCCCTTTCCATTCTGGAGATCGCCCATATCGGCCACGCCGGTAGCGACGTTGTGGTCGAACGCCTCCATGGCTTTCAGGAAGAGAGCTTGCACCTCGTTCCAGGTCTTCGGTTTGAGTTCCGTTGCCTGCTGATATGCCGCCTGGAGCGATGCACAGCCTGGCTTTGTGGCCACGGTCCGGCTGGTGGAGCGGGGCTTCGCGGCTGGAGGCATGGGTGCCGGATGAAAGGGAGATGACTGCCCGCCGCCGGACGGCGGTACCCAGTAACAAGCCGTAGTATGCGGGGGCGACGGTCTTCGCTCAAGGTGGCAGGGCTGCACACCGGAGAGGTCTGGAGCCAGAGGTCACTAGCAAGCAGGCCGTCCTGGCTGCCACGTTCACTTCAGTGAACAGCCCTGGCCGAGCCTCGGCTTCAGCCGAGGGCTCCCCCTGCCGTCCCGGCCGTCTCCCTGCCTCACCCCCCTGGCCCCTCTCCACTTCGTGGAGAGGGGGGAGAGAATCCCTCGTCCCGGCTCACCGCTCACCGCCCGTCCCGGTATCCACCTGCCGCAGGAACTGCCGCACCACCTGCACCATCGCCGTGGGGTTGTCCCAGGTGGTGATGTGGGCCGCGCCGGGGATGACCTCCACCCGGGCGCCCGCCGTCAGTGCGGCGAAGTGCCGGACGGTGGGAGGGTCGGCTTCGTCGAACTCGCCTACGGTGTAGAGCGTGGAGACCTTGACGTTCTTGAGGAACGGGGTCGCGTCATACTGCTTCAGCGTGCCCGTGATGGTGAAAACGGCGCGGCATAGGCATAGCCCAGGACCTGTCCGTCCTGCTCGACCACGAGCCACGGCAGCGATACCGACCGGATTGCCTCCATGCGGCGGGCCACCTCCGCCTCGGAGACCGGTTCCTCCTCGAAGGTCACCACCGTGTTGGCGATGTAATGGTTGTAGATGGCGGCGATTGCCCCGGCGTCTCCGTGTGACGCCGGGCGAACCCGGACTTCCTTTTCCGTGGAGTGGGGCATCCGGGTCGTCCCCGTGTTCATGTCAGTGCTCACCGCGCCGGGTCCGGCCCGGACCCGGTGTCACGGCGTTGGGTGGAATGCCGCCAGCAGCAGCGATGCTACCCCGCGAGACAATTGGCTTAGCGGGTCATGCCCTTCGGGCAGCCGGCCCGGCGAAGACCGATCCTCCGCTCACGGCGTTTCTTTCCGCAGCCGGAGCGCTGACGGCTGTCCCACTCTGCCGGATGAACGCCGTTTTGGCCCCGGGCGGTGCAACGGCCTAGATTGAGTTTCTGAACTGGAGGGTCCACCATGCAGCGCTATCCGATCGTCCTGGCCTGCGCGGCCCTGCTGGCGGCGTGTTCCGGCCCCAAAGGCGCGAGCGTCACCGGTCCGGGTGGCGGCAACCAGGCCACGCTGGCCTACGCGGGAGACTTTCACCCGGTTGCCCACAGCGCCGGCGGGTCGGCCAATGTGTACGTGCTGGGCGGCTCTCAGGAGCTGCGCTTCACCAGCAATTTCTCCACCGAGGCCAACCCCAACCTCGAAGTCTGGCTGGTGGACGCGGACGATCCGATGGACAACCACACCGTCGAGATCTCTCCCCACCTGAGCCTGGGCCCGCTCAAGAGCGCCACCGGGGCGCAGGTCTATCCGCTCCCGCCCAACACGGACCTGATGCAGTACCGCTCGGTCACGGTCTGGTGCGTCTCGGCCCACGTGAACTTCGCCACCGCCCCGCTCATGATGCAGTGACCGCCGGCCTGCCGCCCGCCGGTTCCGGGGGCGGTTAGGCCGGTGACCGGCGGTCTCCCTCCGCGATGGCCCGGAAGAGGCCCGTCGCCCGCCACACTTCGTACTGAAAAGCCGCGAGCGCTATTACCAGGACGACGCCGACCATGATCAGCAGCGCGTATGCCGGACCGGTCGCCCGGCCGCGGGCGAAGGCCCAGAGCACGGCCGGGACAAGAATGAAGAGTATGATGGCAGCGCCCACCGGGAATCTGAACTGGAGCCGCAGGCGGGATCCCTCACCCTCGGAGCTGATGATGCCGTCGATGGTCGGGATGAGGGAGTTGAAGTAGCCGATGATCCGCCAGACACGGAACTCGTTGTCCTGAACGGTGCCCTCGAACGGCCGGGCGCCGATGCCGAGCCGGAGGAACCGCCTCGGTTCGACCGACTCCCGGAGTCTCGCCCTGAGGACCGCCGGCGGCAGGGGCGAGTGGATGACGCGTTCCTGCTCAGGCCACAATCGCCCCTCCCGATCCCGGGCTCATGGCTCCCGGTACACCTTCCCGCCCTTCATCACGAACACGACCTGCTGGGTGACCCGGATGTCCTTGAGCGGGTCGCCCGGGACGGCGATGAGGTCGGCCAGCAGCCCGGGTGCGATCCGTCCGCGATCGGTCACACCCAGCAGGTCGGCCGCGTTGATCGTCGCGGTGCGCAGCGCCTCGACCGGCGTCATGCCCCGGTCGACCAGGCTGGCCAGCTCCCTGGCGTTGTCGCCGTGGGGGTACACGCCGGCATCGGTGCCGAAGGCGATCTTCACGCCGGCGGCGATGGCGCGGCGGAGACTCTCCTTCGCCAGGGGGAGCACCTGTTCGGCCTTGGCCCGGATGGGTGGCGGCAGCGCGTTCAGGTCGAGGGCGTCGGCCAGGTAGGTGGTGGGGACGAGATAGGTGCCCCGTGCTTTCATGAGTTGGATCGCTTCGTCGTCCAGGATGGAGCCGTGTTCGATGGACGCAACCCCGGCCCGGACCGCCGCCTTGATCCCCTCAGCGCCGTGCGCGTGCGCCGCGACCCGGAGCCCGTGGCGGGCCGCTTCCTCGACGATGGCTTTCATTTCTTCATCCGACAGCTGCTGCGCCCCCACCGGTCCCTCGAAGGAGAGCACCCCGGCGGTCGCGCAGATCTTGATGTACCGCGCGCCGTGCTTGACCTGGTAGCGTACCGCGCGCAGGGCCTGATCGACCCCATCCACGACCCCCTGTTCGGGGCCGAGCTCGGCGATGCCCGGTGCGTACCCGGTGACGTCGCAATGGCCGCCGGTGATGCCGATCGCGTGGCCGACGGGCACCATCCTGGGCCCGTCCACGAATCCCCGGTCGATGGCATGCATGAGGGAGACGTCGGCAAAGCCGGACGCGCCGACGTCCCGTACCGTGGTGAACCCGGCCAGAAGCGTGCGACGCGCGTTGCGGGCGCCGCGCAGGGCCGCGTCGGCGGCCGTCTCCCGCACGTCGCGGGTGAGCCAGTCGCCCTCGATGTCCAGCGTCAGATGGGTGTGCATGTCCATCAGACCGGGGAGCAGGGTCACGTCGCCCAGGTCGCGGACCATGGCCCCGGCCGGCAGGCGGGCCGGATTCACCGCCCGGATCCGGTCGCTGTCTATCACTATGGTGACCGGACCGGTGACGGCGCCCGCCACCGGGTCGAACATCCGGGCGGCGCGGAGCACGGTGGTCTGGGCGGCTGCCGGCATCGCAAGCAGCAGGAGCAGGAGCGCCGCGAGCCCGCGGCGTGGCAGGATGATTCGGTGCATGGATACTCCGGAGAGCCGCGGATGGCCGTGCGGGCCGGGGCGGGTGGTCGCGCCGGTGCGGGCCGGGGAATCAGGGAATGCAGTCAACGCTGATGGTGCGGACATCCCATGCGATGACGGGCGGATGGCCGGGCGCGTGCACCATGTGCACCGGCGAGGAGATCCCGGTGCCGGTATCGCAGTGGGAGCCCGGCTTGGACTCGGTGGCGAAGAGTGTCGCGCCGGCGGTCCGGGTGACGATGCTGTCGATCGTCACCGTGTACCCCAGGCCGGCCCGCGTCCCCAGCCCGACCACCACCACCGAGGTCAGGACGAAATCGATCGTCGGAAGCTGGGGAGCCGCCTGCGGACCGGGCCACGCCCGGGTCCAGAGCGGGCGCCAGGTCGAGGTGTCGGAGACGACGGCCAGGGTGGGGTCGGTCAGACTGGACTGGGCGGTCTGGAGCAGGGTCGACCCGGGATCCGGGGCCCAGACGCCGAGCCGGTCGCCGTCGTCCGGCGGCTGAAAGTGGGATGCGGGGCCGCACCCCGGGGCCGCGAGCAGCGCGGCCAGTACCAGGGCGCGAGAATCAACGTGCATGGCTCCTGCCGCCGGGTGAACGTCTGGGCGCCCAAGTTGCCGGCCGGGACCGCGTCCGGCAAGGGTCCGCACTTCCTCCGGGACGCGGCCCTACGGAATCCATTCGAGCAGCGTGCCGGGCTGGGCGTGGAAAAACCGGCAGAGTGAGTCGAGCGTTTCGGCGTGCAGCCGGCCGAAGACGCCCCCGGCGCGGGAAAGCCGGTAGGCGGTCGGGTAGCTGAGGTCGGTCCCCTTGCTGAGCGCGTAGGCGGAGATGCCCCGCTTCTTCATCATCTGGTGGATCCGGAGCCGTACCATAATGACCCTTCGCGTGAACCGCGTGACTCTGGGCTCGAGCCTGGCGGCATGCAGCACCGCACTATAGGTCCCGGGCCCGGGAATAGCGAACCCGGCGCCCACCGGCTTCCGATTTCCGCTCAGGAAACCTCCGCCGACAGAAATCCGAGCAGCGCCTCGTTGACCGGTCCCGGCCGCTCCAGGGCGGACAGGTGGCCCGCGGCCGGAATGATCCGGAGCCTGGAGCGGGGAAGCCGGTCGTGCATGCGGCGGGAGAGCGGCGGGGGGAGGGAGCGGTCTTCCTCGCCCGCGAGCACCAGCGCGGGGGCGCCGATCCCTTCGAGGCGCGTCAGCAGGGAATCCCGGCGCATGAGCGCCCCCAGGCAGTGCAGAAGTGACGGCACGTGCTGGCCGGCGAACCGTTCCTTCCATTCGCCGACCAGTACCGGGTTCTCCCGCCGGGTGGTGCGGCCGAACATGAGCCGCGCGATGGCCGGCAGGAACGGGCCGAGGCCCAGTGCCCGGGCGCCGGCACCCATGGTCCTGTATTTGATCTTGTGGAACGCGGTCTCCGGCCCCGCGTCGGTGTCCAGCAGAAGGAGCGCCGCCACCCGGCCGGGGTGGGTGAGGGCGGCGCGGAGCGCCACCATGCCGCCGATGGAGAGGCCGCACCAGACGGCCCGCTCGATGCCCAGGTGGTCGAGCACGGCGAGCACATCGCCCGCGGCGTCGTACAGCGTGAACGGCGTCGTCACCCGGCCGGAGCGCCCGTGCCCCCGGAGGTCGATGTTGATGACACGAAACCCGGGGCTCAGCGCGGGGACCTGGTGACGCCACATCTCGCCGGAACACAGAAAACTGTGGCCCAGCACCACCGGGAGTCCGGCGCCGGCCTCCTCGAAGAAGACCTCGACGCCCTGGTTCGTTATGACCGGCATGGGTCCGCCTGCCGTTCAGGAACCGGCAACATTCCCCGATCGTCCCGATGCCGGGGAGGCTCAGCCCGCGTAGACGGTTTCTTCGGGAACGTCGGTCGGGCTCTCGAAGTCGAACCGGTAGCCGTCCGGATCCCGCACCGACGTGACCCACAGGCCGTTTCCCACGATCGGCCGTGACACGGGCACGCCCCGCGCGGTGAGTTCCCGGTAGATGGCCAGTGCGTCGGTGCACATGAGGCAGATCGACACGCCTTCGCCCAGGGGCCCCGCCGGCGCGCCGGCGGGATGGCCGTTCCGCCAGAACTCCTGCAGCATCACCGCCGCGTCTCCCAACTGCAGCCAGCACCAGCGGATCCGGCCTTCCGGCGCCCACTGATTGGTGATCGCGAAGCCGAGCCCGTCGACATAGAACCGGAGCGAGGCTTCGATGTCGGTCACGCCCAGGAAGGGGACCGCCTGTCTGACATTGGGAGGGGCGAGCGGATCAGCGGACATGTGGGCTCCCGGGACGAACCGGCCGGGGAATGACCAAGGGCTGGATAAGCTGCATCCCGAGTGCGGGTCCGGCAAGCCCGGAGCCCGAACCGGGGTGCCGGCGGTTCAGTCCCGCCGGTTGAGCCGCGGCAGCCAGCGGGGCACAGTGGAGCGATACGCTTCGTAGGCCGGTCCGAAGAGCCGCGCCAGGGTCGGCTCTTCGTACAGGATGACGAACAGATGAGCCGTGAGCATGAACCCGGCATCGTAGGCCAGGAGCGGGAGGGAGCGGTAGACCAGGGCCGCCCCCGCAAGCGCCAGACCCGCGCCCACGTACATGGGGTTGCGGATCCACCGATACGGGCCGCCGGTGACCAGGCGCCGGGGCGGGTCGAAAGGCGCGGGAGTTCCCTTGCCGACCAGCGCGAAGGTGAGAACACACCACAGCGCGATGGCCGCGCCGAGGATGGCCACGCCCAGGCCGCCCAGCTCGAGGGGCCCCAGTGCCGCCGGGCGGATGATGCCGGCCGGGGCCAGGATCCGGGCGGGTACGACCACCAGCAGCAGGCCGACAAAGACGCTGGCGTAGGTTATGGCGCGGATGAAGACGAACATGGCCGGCTCCTCTGTCAGCGGCGGGAACGACACCCGGAACAGGCTGAGGTGGTCTCCCATCGCAGGGTACAGGAGCTCGTCGCGATGAAAGCCGTACCCGGTCGAGGCAGCCAGTGCAGGGCCGGCGAAAACGGGGCGACGATCCATACCCTTGTTGCCAGCCGGGCCTGCCCGGCCTGCGGAGCCCGATCTTCCGACTCGGGGCTCATTGTCGCCGTCCGTCCACGAAGTGCTGTCCCGTCAGACCGCCGCTCATCGCGGGTCCATGCTCTCATGGATGGTGCGTAGTGGAGACTGGCAGGTGATCCGGCCTCGGACCGGAGCGATCACCGCCGGATCGACCGGCTGCGCGTAAGCTGCGAGGCGGGGAGCGGTTCCGCAAGCGCGGGCAGGATGAACCCGATGGACTGCTCTCAGGCGGGCTCAGCCGGGGCAATTCAGGCTCGCCCGCCAATCGCGCTCGAATCGGGCGAGACCCACGCCGACGAGTCGCTGGAACGCGGCTTCGTTTGCCTCCTGGAGAGTACTGTCGTCGGTCACGCGGAGGGTCCGATAGATTTCCTGGAACCGGTCGCGGCCTTGCGTATCGACCAGGTATTGAACCACCGCGGCGGCCTGCGGGTAGGCGACGGCAGGCTCCGTGCTGTCGCTCCCGATGTCCGTGAAACGGAACAGCCGCTGGAATGGAATCGAGCGGTGCCGCCGCATGATGGCGCACACCGCGGTATGGATACCGGGGCCGTAGTGGCTCAGGTGCTCCAGCGCGTCCGAACCCAGGTACTCCGAGATGTAGGTGGCGAACCCCTCGTCCAGGAACGCCGGCGGGTCGCCCAGCTTGCCGGCCACCAGGTGGGCGATCTCGTGGTAGGGATTGAGGCGCTGCTGCGGATTGTAGATCTCGACGATGGTTCCATTCGCCGCCCACCCCATGCCGATGTGCCCGGTTTCGTCGGTCTTAGTGGCGGAGTCGGGGTAGAACACGAGCCGGATGGTGTCACGGAAATCGACGCCGAGGAAGGCGCTGATCTGGGTGACGGCCCTCTCCCTCTCGGCGGCGATCGTGTCCAGCCTCCCTGAGGCCTCGGAGCCCCGGTGCGCGTAGATATCGAAATGCGCCGTCTGGAGCCGGGTCATGCCCCGTCGCGGATCGATCGCCGCCGGGTTGTCCTTCCCGATGTCGTACCATTTCTGGTAAGCAGGATGCTGTAAATCGATCTCGACACCGATCGAGTCCCGCGGCCGGTCCGGGGCGGGAAACACCCCCTGAACCCGGGCGAACGTGACCCGCAGACGTCCCTCCGGCGTGAGGCGGGGAAACTCGTACGGAGCTGCTATCCGGCGTCCGGTTCCGGCCGGAACCGCGAACGCGTAGGTCCGCTCCCAGTTCCGTCGTACCCAGAGTCCCGGTACCGCCCGGATATCGAGTCCGATGATCAACGGAGCCGCGGTCTTGTTGTACACTTCCGCGCTGAACGTATTGGAGCCCGGAGATCTCGCTCCGAGGTCGATGTTCTGAATCCGGAGGGAATCGGTCTCAATACGGTCGCCCCGCACGCTGGAGTTGCGACAGTCACTTTGCGCGACCAGGATGACCAGCAGAAGAAGTCTTCGCATCGTTGCTCACGACGATGGCGTCGAGTGGTTGGATACGCGGCTCGCGCGGAAGGTTGGAGGTCGGAGAGGTCGAGCGACGCCCCGGCAACCGGTGCGGGATTGCGGTGGGAGGAGCGAGCCTGAGGCCCGCTCCAGTGAACGCCGCGGAAGCTGCGTCAGGTCCGCCTGTACCGGGCGTCGAACAGGGTCTTCCAGGTGTTCCCGTCTTCCGACATCTCCATCGATGAGACCATCGACTGGGGATCGGACATGTCCCAGGAGAGACGCGCGTGCATCCCCGGCCCGCCGTGCGCCACGATGAGCCGGTCTCCTTCGAAGTGGCCGGTGAACACTTCGGGCGGGGAGCCCATGGAGTCGAACCAGTGGAGCGTGTAATCCCCGCTCTCCGGATCGAAACTCATGACCCCGTGGCCGCTGAAGGTGATGTTGCCGTCCCGCTCCTGCTCATAGTCGGTGATCAGGACGAACCCGTTGAGCGCCAGCCGGCTGGTGCTCCGGCCGGTGGCCGTTCCACCGGCGGGATCCCACTCGGAGGGGTACATCGTTTCCTCCCCTTCCCACTTCCCGGCAAGCCGCTTGAGCTTCTGGTGTCCGGGTGACGGTTTGGGCATGTCCATGATGTCCCTCCTGCGCAGAAGTGAGTCGGGCGTTCCTTGTGGTTCCGTTGGAGCTTCAGCCGGGGTTGCCGGGATCTCCCGGCCCCGCCGGCTGCCCGGGCGGCAGCGCGCCCGCCCGTACGGCGACCCGCTCGGCGATCGCGTCCATCTGCCGGCGGCGCAGCCTGGCCCACCCCGGCAGCGGAACGGCGCCCATCCCGAAGAGGCCGAGCCCGATGCCGAAGAGCGGAGCCACCTTGCCCAGCGACTCGGCGACCCCCAGCCCGGCCAGCACCGAGGCGAGGAGCACGGCCGCGGAGCCGCCCAGCATGGTGAGTCCCGCGGCCATGTACATCCGCGAGTTTCCGCGCAGGGTCCGGAGCCGGATGCGCTCGCCGGCGGGCGTGGGTTCGACCAGAACCTGCAGGTTGCCGTTGGTCCACTGACGGAAGGAACCCTGCCGGGTGACGTTACCGCGGGCATCGAACGTCTCGCGCAGATCGACGACCAGGTGCTCCCACTCCGTATCCGTGAGCGGATGGTCGAGCTCGATCGTCCGGCCGACGCCGACGGGGAGGCCCAGGAACCGGCGGATAGCCGGCGGGGAGCCGGGGTCCACCGACCGCGCCGCCTCGGTGACCAGCTCCGGCGGGATCCCGACTTCCCGGCCGATCTCCTTGAGTTCGGTGAGCGTCGTGCCCTCCCCGCTGGGAAGCCGGGGGCGGGCGGTCTGCTGCAGTTCCGCGGCGCGTTTGAAAATGGCCGCGACTTCCTCTTCGGTGTATCGGCGCTCGGTCATGGAAGCAAGGTGGAAAGGACCTGCGGCGCTGGCAAGGCGGGCAGGACGGTCCGCACGGCCAGGTGTCCCGCGCCAGGCGACGGGCGTGGCTCCGCATCACGGAGACGGTCTGCCCGGGGAGAGGCGTCTCTGGCACGCCGCCTATCGATGGAACCCGTTCACCGCCCGCATGTACACCGGGCTCGACGCCTCGAGCGCCTGCTTCACGGCGGCATCCGGTTCTCCGTACACCGTCATCCGGATCGGTTTCAGGATATCGAAGAAACGCTGGGCGAACCGGGCGCCGAAGGTCTTGATGTGGGCCATGGTCGCGGCCGAATCGGCATACCGCTCGTAGATGTTGCAGACCTTGCCGTCGGTGCTGGTGCTCCATTCATACGCCAGCGTTCCGGGCTCATGCGCCCGGGTCAGGTCGATCATCTCCGCCATGAGAGCCTGGAAATCCGCGTCGCGGCCCGCCTGCAGTTCCAGTTCGAAGATCCAATACACGTTCCGGTTCATGGAGCCCCATTCGGTGAGAGAAGCGGCCGTCAAGGATGCGGCGGCCCCAGCATGCCACCGCCGCGCGGGCCCGTCAAGCACGGCGCCGCGACGGACGCGGCCGGCGCCGCATCTGAACAGGTGGAGGCCCGGCTACCGCCGCAGGCTCCGGGCGGCAAGGGTCTTCAGACGGGAAGAACGGGAGGAATCCATGCGAACCTTGACTCTTGCAACCGTGCTGCTTTCGGTGGCGATGCCGGCGTCGGCCTCGGGAAACCCGCCGGTCAGACTGAAGCTCTCCGAAGACACCTACGCACCCGGCCAGAAGGCCCGGGTGCACGTCAAGCTGGCACAGGACGGATACCTGCTGGTGCTGCAGCGGGATGAAGCCGGACATATCCGGGTGCTCTATCCGGTGGACCCGCGGGACACCGGGCTGGTGAAGGCGGGACACAATATGGAAATCCGTGGCCGGGGTGATCGCGACGCGTTCACCGTCGGGGCGGACGAAGGCGCGGGCATGGTGCTTGCCGCCACCTCGGACCTGCCCTTCGATGCCGGCGCCTTTACCCGCCACGGCCGGTGGGACCTGGCCGGCCTAGCCGCGGCGGCGAACACCAACGGGGGCATCGCGCCGGAAGGCACGCTGCTCGACCTGGTCGATCAGATGGCCGAGGGCCAGTACCGGTACGACGTGGTACCCTACACGGTCCGGCCGATGCGCCATTTCCGGCAGCCTTACGCGGTCTGGTACACCCCCTGGTGGTACAACCGGCCCTACTACGGCCTCTGGCCTTACTACGGGCCGGCGTTCGGCTACCAGGGACGATTCTTCTGGGGGCCGGATCCGGACCGGCGGGATCTGGACCGCATCCGTGAGCCGCTGCGGACCCGCCACGTCGAACAGCCGCACGCCCGCGATCGAGAATAGGCGTGAATCGCAGCAGCGCCGGGTGTGCGGTGGGGTGGTCGAACAGATGTCCGGCCACCCCGGCCGCGTTGGCGGGTTTGCTGGCCCGTTCCGGGACCGAATGCTACCTTGGCCCGTATGTCACCCGTGCCCGATGCGCTCCGGAACGCACTGGTTGACCGCTATACGATAGTGGCCGAACTCGGCCGCGGAGGCATGGCGACGGTCTACCAGGCCCTCGACCTCAAGCACCAGCGAACGGTCGCGCTCAAGGTGTTCGAGGGGGAGGGCGTGGTTGCCATCGGAGCCGACCGGTTCCTGCGCGAGATCGACATCGCCGCCGGGCTTTCCCACCCCCACATCCTGCCCCTGTTCGATTCCGGCAGCGCCGGAGGCTTCCTCTATTACGCCATGCCGCTCGCCGAGGGCGAGTCGCTGCGCACCCGGCTCGACCGGGAAGGCCAACTGCCGCTGGACGAGGTGCTCCGGCTCACGGCGGAAATTGCCGATGCGCTGTCCTACGCGCATGCCCACAACGTCGTGCATCGCGATATCAAGCCGGAGAACATCCTCCTCCACGGGGGCCATGCCCTGGTCGCGGATTTCGGCATCGCCCGGGCGATCGAAGCGGCGGGCGCGGAACGGCTGACCCGGACCGGCGTGGTGGTCGGCACGCCGGCCTACATGAGTCCGGAACAGGCCTCGGGCGAGACCCGCCTCGACGGCCGCACCGACGTGTACTCGCTCGCCTGCGTGGTCTACGAGATGGTGAGCGGGGAGCCGCCCCATACCGGGCCGACGCCGCAGGCGATTCTGGCCCGGCAGCTGACCGAAGAGGCCCGCTCGCTCCGCCAGATACGGCAGAGCGTCAGTCCGGCACTGGATGCGACGGTGCGCCGGGCGCTGGCGCCGACGCCCGCGGATCGGTTTCAGACGCCCGCGGAGTTCGCCACCGCCCTGGCCCGCGCGGCGGAGTCCACCGAGACCGTCCCACCGGCGGCATCGCGGAGACGCCTCTACCGGCTGGCCGCCGGCGGGGCCGTCCTGGCCGCCCTGGCCCTCCTGCTCTATCTCAACCATGCGCCGGACGGCGTGGCCGACCGCCGGCTCGGCGTGGCCGTGTTTCCCTTCCGTGCCGCGGTGGGTCCGGCCACGGAGTGGACCGAACGGCTGGCCGATTACGTGGCGACGGCGCGCGACGGCACCCCCGGCCTCCGGGTGGCGGATCCGAGGTCCCTCTGGAGGACGCACCGCCCGGCCCGCGAGGCGGCGGCCGAGAGCCCGGATCCGGTGGAGGCCGCCCGCCTGGCCGCCACCGCCGGGGTCGCGCATTTCGTGCTTGGCGCACTGGCGTTGAGCGGGCAGCACCTGGATCTCACCATACGGGTCTACCAGGTCGGACTGCCGGACCCGATCCAGACCCTGACCGATACCGGTTCCCTCGACAGCCTCACCGCCCTGGTGCAGCGTGTCGCCGTCGGCGTGATCGGGCAGCTCGGCCTGGGGGAAGCGCCGCCCTATCTCCCGCGCGCGACCGAATCGGCCGATGCCTTGAAGGCCTTCCTGGCGGCGCGGGAGGCCATGCGGCGCGGCCTGGTGGATTCCGCGGACGTGGCCATCGATCAGGCCATCGCCCTGGATTCGAATTTCGCCCTGGCCCTGGTGGCGGCGGTCAACATCAAATCCTGGAAGCAGTTCATTGCCGGCGAGCCCTACACCGGTCTGGAAGGGCTGGCGGAACGCGCCGTCCAGGCCAGTGATTCGCTGGGCGAACGCGAGCGGCTCCGGGCACGCGCCATGCTCGCGATGGTGCGCACCGAGGGCCTGGACGCGGCGATCGCGCTCAAACGTATCGTCCAGCTGGACAGCACCGACCTCCTCGCCTGGGGCTCGCTGTCCTACTGCCACATGGTGTACGGCTGGATGTACGGCGAGGGCGCCGCGGAAGCCGCCGAGGCGAACGCGCACGTCCTGCGGCTCGACCCGGAAAACGCGCCCGCCCTCTCCCGGGGTGCCTACCTCGTTGCCATGACGGCCGACACCGCAGGGATGCGGGCCGAGGTGGATCGCCTGCGACGGCGGGATACCGGCAACGCCATGATCGCCGGCTCGATCCTGAGCCTGCGGGCGCTCATGGCGCCGGACGACAGCGCCGGTCCGCTGCTGGATTCGATCGCCCGGGGGCCGCTGCCCCAGTGGCTCCAGGTGTTCCGGACGCTGCGCACCTATGAGCCCGCCCGGGCCCAGGAACTCACCGGCCGGGTGCTGGCGTCGACCGGTATCGGATACCCGCAGCGGGTCGCCTTCGGTGCCCGGCTGCAGCTCGCCGTGGCCCAGGGCCGGCTTCGGGAGGTCGACTCCACGATACGCGATCCGGGGTTCAAGGGACTGCCCGGGTTCGACAAGCAGGTGGTGGCCTTCCTGCTGGCGAGCGCCCTCGCCGGCATGGGCGACAGCGCCGTCACCCGGCGCGCGGTGGCCGGCCTCGCCGCGTATGTTCCGGTGGACTCGGCGCTCGCGTACTTCGAGAGCCGGCCGGTGTGGTGGATGGGCTGGGTGCTGGGCGCGTGGCACGCGAGCTTCGGAGACACCGCCGTCGCGCGGCGGTGGCGGACCGCCTTCGGGCAGCTGCCGGAAGGGGGAACCTCGGAGGATTATCGCGGGTCGCTGCAGGCCGACATCGACGCGAGGCTGGCGATCCGGCGAGGCGATCTCCGGTCCGCCATGACGCTGGAACAGCGGGCGTACGACCTGTGGTCCATCCACACCAACAACGCCCTCGAGGCGCTGCCGGAGCCGGCCATGCGGTTCCAGCTGGCCATGCTCCTCCGGGCCGCCAACCGGCCCGACAGCGCCGCCGCGATCCTCCGGTCGCTGGTTCCTCCCACGACCTGGATGGGGTTCTACACCGCGCGGGCGTCGCTCGAACTGGGGGAACTTGCCGAGGGGCGGGGGGATCGCGCCGCCGCCGCCCGGCACTACTCGCTGGCTGCGGCGATGTGGCGGGACGGTGGTCGGGAGATCGCGGTCTGGCGGGACCGGGCCGTCGGCGGCCTGCGTCGGGTGCTGGAAGAGCCCGGCGGACTGTTGCGGCCGTAGCGATCCCGCCGGGCCCGGCCAGACCGCTACATCAGTGAAAACAGAAACAGCCCCACCCAGCCGAATACGCTGAGCGCGAGCGCTCCCCGAAGCCACCCGACGAGGGCCATCGGATCTCCGCGGCGCCGGCGCCAGCCCAACCATCCCTCACACGCGAGCAGGCAGAGGGCGGGCAGAGCGACTCCCGCCATGCCCAGCCGCCAGCCCGCCACCTGGTTGCCCCCGGCGTAGATCCGGTTGGCCATGATCCAGGTGCCGGCTGCTCCGGCCAGGCCGGCGAGGAGGGCCGCGGCCGCCACAAGGTTGTACGCCCGTGATGTCATGTTGTCCTCTGGGGCGGCGCGCTCCCGACGCCATCCTGTATCGGCGATGTGCGCCGGGCCGCCGCCAGGATCCGACCCGGCATGACCGTTCTCCACTGTATTGAGTCCGGGGGGCCGCGGTCATTCGCGCCCGCTCCTGCCGGGCTTCGTGAACCGGCAGCGGCCTTCCGGGCTCCGCTCCGTTTCGGGGCCCGGCGGCCGCTGTGCCTGAATCAGGCCGAAGCGGAGCGCGACCTCAACTGCCCGCCGGCGTGAGCCCGCTGAAGACGAAGCGGTAAGCTTGCGCGGTGCTGTCGTACTCGGCCCGGAATGTGGCAGGCATGCGCACCGCGGCCGGATGATCCGGCACCGCAGGCCACGTCAGGGGAAAGCTCCGCCGCTCCAGCAGCGTTGCCCGGGCGATCATCGGCTCGAGAAACACGGGCTGGCCGTGGTAGTACCCCACGAGCATGGCCGCCTTGAAGATTGCGGTGTCGCTGAGCGCGGCCTGGGGCAGCGCATGCATTCCCATCTTCGGGACGCAGAGCCCCACCAGCGTGCCCAGCTCCGGATCGGTCATGTCCGGCAGGGCATAGCCCGCCGGCAGCTGCGCGGGTTTGGTGGTGTCGGCGCAGTCGATCGGGCGGACGTCCGCGGTGTTGAAGTGGAAATCGAAGTGCGGGGTCAGGTAGGGACCCGGGGGATGGCCGTGGGGCTCCCAGAACATCGTGAGCGACTGAAATCCCGTCGCGGACCGGACGGCTTCCGGCATCGGGATGACCGCCGTCGCGAGGGGCGGCCAGGTCATTGGGGCATCGTCGGGCGCGTTCTCGATTGCGGTCATCGGCACGGTCGCCCCGAAGGCTACCAGCGTGCCGCCGGCCGTCTCTCCCCAGGTACAGACGTCGGCACCGTTGGCCGGGCGGCAGTCGCCCTGCACCAGTTGGGTCCGGTTGCAGGCGGTGAGAGCGGAAAGCCCGGCCACCAGCGCGAGCCCGGCTGACCGGGCTCGGGAGCGAAACGGAGCAAGCGACATTGTGACCCCGGCGGATAAGAGAGACGGTTGCGGCGGGCCGCTGGAAGTGCGCGGCGGTGATCCATATACGCCCGGACCGTAGACTCCGCAAGAGTGGGGGCGGCCGGCCGCGGGCCTGTGCGGCCGGGCCGCCCCCGGGTCTAGGCCGGCGCGACGTTCCGGTTGGTGCGGAAGATGTTGTCCGGGTCCCACGACGACTTCACCGCGCCGAGCCGAGGGAGGCTCTCGCCCAGGGCGGCGCGGATCCGCTCGGGACCCTCATCCCCGGTGAGGAAATTGATGTACGTTCCGCCGGTCGAAAACCCTTTCATTTCGTTCCACGCCCCCCGGGCCCAGTCGATGTTGACCTGGTCGTCGGCCGGGTTCTCCCAGGAGGCGGCGATGTTGAGGACGAATCTGGCATCCCGGTTTCCCACAGAT
>JBFXBG010000083.1:0-17072 GCA_050183505.1 Gemmatimonadales bacterium
GCCCTCCTCACGACGGGCCTCGTCTTCCTCGGCCTGCTGGTGAGCCTGGCCCCGACCGTCACCTTCTGGGACGCGGGGGAATTCATCGCGGCCGCGAAGATCCTGGGCATCCCGCACCCCCCCGGCACCCCGCTGTTCGTGCTCCTCGGCCATGTGTGGGGCACGTTCGTCCCCATCGGCGAGTTCGCCCTTCGCACCAACATCCTGAGCGCGCTGTTCAGTGCGTTCGGCGCGGGCGCCTTCTTCCTGGTGGTGCACGAGGCGCTGGGCGGGTTCGTGGACGGCCTGGACCCGAAGCCGGCCCGGGTGATCCGGGTGGGCAGTGCCATGGCGGCGGCACTGATCGGTGCCTTCACCTTCACCAACTGGCAGAACTCCAACGAGACCGAGGTCTACGCGGTCGCCACGTTCATGATCGGGGCGGTCTGCTGGCTCTGTCTTCTGTGGCGTCGGCAGCGGGGCGGGCCCCGGGCGGTCCGCACGCTGCTGTTGATTCTCTATCTCGCCGGGCTCTCGATCGGTAACCATCTGCTCACGCTCCTGGCCGGGGGCGGTGTCGTCCTGTTCCTCTGGGCCACGCTCCGGGCCGAGCCCTCCCCCGATCCCGTCACCCGGAAACGGGAATGGGCCGAGGTGGCCTGCATGGCCGCCCTCTGGGCACTGCTCATCGGGATGGGACTGGGCAACACGAAGCTCACCATCCTGGGCGGGCTCCTGTTCCTGGGAGCGGTGGTCCTGGCGTTCCAGGCGCGGATCCTCCGCTTTGCGCTCCTCGGGCTGGTCATCGCGAGCATCGGGATCACCAGCTACGGTTACGTCTGGATCCGCGCCGAGAAGAAGCCCGCGCTCAATGAGGCGGCGCCGGACAATTTCCGCTCGGTGCTGGCCGTAATCCGGCGGGAACAGTATCCGCCCCGCACGCCGCTGGATGACCCGACGGTCCAGAGCGGCCAGGGCAACCCCGGCCGCACGCTGTCGCTCCTGTCGGTGCAGTTCCAGGGGTACTTCATGTACTTCGACTGGCAGTGGGCCAACGGAATCCGGGGCGGGCTGGGCAAAGTCGAATGGCGGACCCTGATCACCGTCCTGTTCCTGGTTCTGGGCCTGCGCGGCCTGCTGCTGCACTTCGGACGGGACCGGCCCTCCTGGTGGCTCCTCTTCGGGGTGTTCCTGGTCACCGGGATCGGCCTGGTGCTCTACATGAACTTCAAGCCGGGCTTCAGCCTGGGGTACGACAAGTGGCCCAACCCGCAGGATCACGAGGTCCGCGAGCGGGACTACTTCTTCGTGGTCAGCTTCATCATCTGGGGGCTCTGGGCCGGGGTCGCGCTGGCCGGCATCGGGCGGTGGCTGTTCGAGCGCTACCGCACGCTGCTCCTGCCGGCGGGCACGTTCGTGATCGTCGGACTCGTGCCCTTCGCCGGCAATTTCACCGCCGCCACCCGGCGGCAGACGCCGGACGCACGGCTGGCGGCGGATTTCGCCTATGATCTCCTCAATTCGGTCCCGCCCTACAGCGTGCTGTTTACCTACGGGGACAACGACACCTTCCCGCTCTGGTGGGCCCAGGAAGTCGAAGGGATCCGGCAGGACGTGAGCGTGGTCTGCCTGGCGCTGGCCCAGACCTCCTGGTACATGCGTCAGCTGCGGGACACTCCGATCCGGGCGTTCGACGAGAGCGCCGCGCCCGTCATCTGGCGCGGCCGCAACCCGGTGCGGCCCGACTGGCCGCTGTTGAGCCTCACCGATCAGCAGATTGCGCAGATAACGCAGACGGCTACGGTGCTCGAGCGGCCCCAGGGGGTGGATCTGGGCCCCGCCCAATACGTCCTGCAGCCCAACCGGCTCATCAATCCCAACGAGATCGCCACCGCGCGGATCCTGCAGGAAAACTTCGGGCGCCGGCCGATCTACTTCAGCATGACCACCGGCCGGGACTTCCACGGGCTGCAATCGCTCATCCTGCAGCAGGGGCTGGTCTACCGGGTGAGCACGACGCCGGTGGACACGACGAAGTTCAACGTCGATACCCGGCGGGTGTACGGCGCGCTGCTGGACGTGGGCCGCACCGACACGCTGGTCTGGCAGGTCTACCGCTACGCCGGCCTGCTCGACGGGAAGAACCTGGACCACCTGGAAAACACCGGGCGGGGCATGGCCTGGAACCTCGGCATTCCCTTCACCCAGCTGGCCTTCGCTTACCAGGCCCGGGGAGACCGCCAGCGGATGATCGCCAACCTCGAACGGGCTTCCCAGCTGGTCCCGGATCCCAACCTGCGGGAAGCCCAGCGGCAGGCCCGGCTCGAACCGCTGACTGGCGGAGAGAGCCCGGACTCCGTGAGTGGCGGCCAGTAGGCAGGTCCAGCAGGGGCAGGAAACGAGAGGGTGGCCCCGGCGGCGTGCCCGGCGCCCGTGCCGGGCCGGGGTGGGGAAGTCCACCACGGAGCCACGGAGTACCGGAGAGGACACGGAGGGGGCATGATGGTGTGTGGTTGGCGGCACCCCGCACGAAACCGGAAGCTGGGCCCACAGCGGCCTCTCCCTGACGTCTCCGTGTTCTCCGTGGCTCGGTGATGAACCCACCGCTCCGAGTCCTTGGCGGAACCGGGAATCCCACGGGGGGCTACAAGCCGAGGCCCTCTCACCTCTTACCTCTTACCTCTCACTTCCCTCAGGACTACCATCCACCGCCTAAACCCAAGTAGATTATAGGGCTATGGAATTCTCCGGTCTCCCGGAACGGCTGGCCCGGATACGGGACGCCATCGCCGGGCGCCAGGCGGCGCGGGGATGGTCCCATCCGGTGACCATCGTGGGCGTTACCAAGGGCCACGGGCCCGAGGCGGTGCGGGCGGCGGCCGAGGCCGGGCTGGAGGTCGTGGGTGAGAACCGGGTGCAGGAGGCCCTGGCCAAGCAGGAGGCGACGGCGGACGTCTCCATCACCTGGCATCTGATCGGCACCCTGCAGCGTAACAAGGCGCGGCAGGTGGTCGGGCGTTTCGGGCTGATTCACACCGTGGACCGGGCCGACCTGGCGGCCGAACTGAACCGCCGGGTGCCGGAAGGTTCCCGCCAGCCCGTGCTGATCCAGGTGAACTGCTCGGCCGAGCCGCAGAAGGGCGGGGTGGAACCGGCACAGCTCCCGGCCCTGGTCGAAACCGTGGCCGGCACGGAGCGGCTGGAGCTGCGCGGCCTCATGACCATGGCGGAGCTGACCGAGGACGAGGAAATCCAGCGCCGGGCGTTCGCGCGGCTCCGGCGCCTGCGGGACGACGAGTCACGCCGGGGGTTCGACCTGCCCGAGCTGTCCATGGGAATGAGCGGCGATTACCTCGTGGCCGTGGAAGAAGGGGCCACCATGGTTCGACTCGGAACACTGCTCTTCGGGGAGCGACACCCATGACCGATGACGCCTTTCATCTGACACCGCACGACGTCCGGGCGCAGGAATTCCAGACTTCCATGCGGGGCTACGATCGCGCGCAGGTGGATGATTTCAAGCTCCGGGTCGCCGAAGAGATGGAACGGCTGCTGCGGGAGCGGCTCCAGTGGGAGGAGCGGCTCAAGAACATGCAGGAACAGCTCCGGGCCTTCCGGGACCGGGAGCGCGCCATGAACGAGGCGCTGATCGCGGCCCAGCAGCTCCGGGCGGAGAGCCGGCAGCAGGCCGACCGCGAAGCCGAGGCGGTCATCCGGGAAGCCAAGTCGGAAGCGATGCGGGTGCTGGCGGAAGCCCAGCAGGAAGAGCGGGGCATCCGGGAGCGCTCCGACGCGGCGCACCGGCAGTTCGCCGCCTACCTGGCCAATTTCCGTGCGCTGCTCGAACGGCAGCTGGGCGAGCTGGAAGGCCTGCAGGCGCACGCGCAGACGATGTCACAGATCCAGACCGAAATGAGTCTCAAGCGGCACGCATGACCCAGGCGGTTTCCCTGCAGGCGCAGATCGACGACGCGGTCGAACACATCCGGGAGCACACCGTGCTGCGGCCGGAGGTGGCGATCGTGCTCGGCACCGGACTCGGCGCCCTGGCAACGCAGATCCGGGAACCCGTCACGGTTCCCTATGACGGCATCCCCGGGTTCGTCCGGCCCACCGTGGAGAGCCATGCGGGGCGGCTCATCCTCGGGACCCTCGCCGGCCGGCCGGTCGCCGCGCTGGCGGGCCGGTTCCACCGCTACGAGGGGTATGATCTGGCGCGGGTCACCTTCCCGATCCGGGTGCTGCGGGCGCTGGGTGCCGGGGTGCTGGTGCTGTCGGGCGCGTGCGGCGGCATGCACCCGCTGTGGGAACCGGGAGATCTCGTGCTGCTGGCGGATCATATCAACCTGATGGGAGACAACCCGCTGCTCGGCCCCAACGACGACCGCCTGGGCCCCCGGTTCCCGGACATGACCGAGGCCTGGGATGGAGAGCTGCGCGCCCTGGCGCGACAGGTCGCCGCCGAGCAGGGCGTCACCCTCAGGGAGGGCGTCTACGCCGCCGTGACCGGTCCCAACCTCGAGACCCGGGCCGAATACCGGATGCTCCGGACCATGGGCGCCGACGTGGTCGGCATGTCGACGGTGCCGGAGGCGATCGCGGGCGTGCACGCCGGATTCCGGGTGCTGGGCGTGTCGATCATCACCGATCAGTGCCTGCCCGACGCGCTGAAACCGGCCGACATCCACGAGATCATCGCCACGGCCGCGCGGGCCGAACCGGCGCTGGCCCGGCTCGTGGCCGGTGTGGTGGAGCGGCTGGCATGAGTGCCCTCGGTCCCTGGCCCGATCTCTCGCCGGATGCGCTGGAGCGCAAGCTGCTGGCCGACTGGAAGGCCGAAGGCCTGTTCCGGCAGACCCTGGAGCAGACCCGGACGGCCAGTCCCTTCGTGTTCCATGAGGGGCCGCCGACGGCGAACGGCCGTCCCGGCATCCACCATGTGTTTGCCCGGGTCATCAAGGACCTGATCTGCCGGTATCAGACGATGCGCGGCCGGTCGGTGATCCGGATCGCGGGATGGGATACGCACGGCCTGCCGGTGGAGATCGAGATCGAAAAGCAGCTCAAGCTCACCGGGAAGAAGGACATCGAGGCCTACGGCATCGAGCGGTTCAATCAGCTCTGCCGGGAAAGCGTGTTCCGGTACAAGACCGATTTCGAGGACCTCTCCGACCGGATCGGGTTCTGGCTGGACTACGAGCATGCCTATGTCACCTACACCAACGACTACATCGAGTCGGTGTGGTGGCTCCTGTCGCGGCTGCACCAGAAGGACCTGCTCTATCGCGGGCACCGGGTGCTGCCGTACTGCCCGCGCTGCGGCACCGTGCTCTCGAGCCACGAGCTGGCGCTGGGCTATGACGAGGTCCGGGACAAGTCGATCTACCTGACCTTCCCGCTGGAGGACGGCTCCGGCCGGGAACTGGTCGTATGGACCACGACGCCCTGGACCCTGCCCTCGAACGTGGCGGTGGCGGTGCATCCGGACCTGGAGTACGGGGTCTATGAGTACGCCGATCGCATCGGCCGGGTGCGCACCCTGGTCATGGCCGCCAGCCGGGCGGAGGTGGTCAAGCCGGGCGGCCATGCCGTCGCTGAGGGCAGGCGGATCGGCAGCGTGAAGGGCCGGGATCTGGTCGGGCTCCGGTATACCCGGCCGCTCGATGTGGTGCCGCTGCCCGCCGAGGGAGCCCACTCGGTGGTGGTGGCGGCGCCGTTCGTCACGGCGGAGGACGGGTCCGGCATGGTGCATCTCGCACCGGCCTTCGGGGCCGACGATTTCTCCGCCGGGCAGGAACACGGGCTGGCCTTGCTCCGGCCGGTTGCGGCCGACGGGACCTTCCGCGGCACCACCTGGCCCGAGCTGGAAGGCCGGCTGGTGACGGCGGAAGAGACCAACGACCTGATCACCCAGCGGCTCAAGGCGGATGGACGGTGGCTGCACACCGAGCAGTACATCCACTCCTATCCGCACTGCTGGCGCTGTCAGAGCAAGCTGATCTACTACGCGCGGGACTCCTGGTTCGTCCGGACCACGGCGGTGAAGGACCGGATGCTGGAGTTCAACGCCCAGGTCGGGTGGCATCCGCCCGAAGTGGGCGCGGGGCGCTTCGGCGAGTGGCTGGTGAACAATGTCGACTGGGCGCTTTCCCGGGACCGCTTCTGGGGCACGCCGCTGCCGGTCTGGGTGTGCGACCAGGACCCGGCCCACGTGGAGGTGGTCGGCAGCTATGCCCGGCTGGCGGAGCGCTGGGGCAAGCCGCTGCCCGAGGGGTTCGACCCCCACAAGCCGTTCATCGACGCGTATACCTGGGCCTGCGCCTGCGGCGGCACCATGCACCGCGCGCCGGAAGTGATCGATACCTGGTTCGATTCCGGATCGATGCCGTATGCCCAGTGGCATTATCCGTTCGAGCACGAAACCGAATTCAAGGCCCAGTTCCCGGCGGATTTCATCTGTGAGGGTGTCGACCAGACCCGGGGCTGGTTCTATTCGCTGCTGGCGATCGCGACGGCCGTCTTCGACAGCCCGGCGTACCGCAATGTGATCGTGAACGAGCTGGTGCTGGACGCTGAGGGGCAGAAGATGTCCAAGACCCGGGGGAACGTGGTCGAGCCCTGGGAGGTGATCCGGGAATTCGGCGCCGATCAGGTGCGGCTCTACCTGGTGGCGTCGAGCCAGGTCTGGCTGCCGAAACGCTTCGACCGGCGGGCGATTCCCGAGGTCGCCGGCGGGTTTCTCAAGACGCTGCAGAATACCTTCAGCTTCCTGGCGCTTTACGCCGGGGACGGCCGGGACGGGCCGGAGGATCCGGCCGGCGTCCGCCGGATGGCCGGGCTCGAGCCGGTGGACCGGTGGCTGCTCGACCGGCTCGACCGGACGGTCGAGGCGGTCAACCGGGAGTGGTCGGGGTATGATGTGACGGCCGGGGCGCGGGCGCTGATGGATTTCGTGGTGGACGACCTGTCCAACTGGTACGTCCGGGTGAACCGGACCCGGTTCTGGGCGGTGGATCACGAGGCCGACCCCGCCGCCGTCGCCACCCTGCGGACGGCGCTTATCACGGTGGCCCGGCTGCTGGCCCCGGCGGCGCCCTTCGCCAGCGACTGGATGCACCGCGCGCTCACCGGGGCGTCGGTCCACCTGGCCCGGTTCCCCGAGGCCGCCGCGGCCCGGGACGACCGGCTGGACCTGGCCATGGATGCCGTGCGGCGGCTGGCCTCGCTGGCCCGGGCCGCGCGGGAGTCGATCAACCTGCGGGTCCGGCAGCCGGTCCGGCGGCTGCAGGTGGCGGTGCCCCCCGCGGTCCGGGGGGAGGCGTTCGACCGGTTTCTCGACCTGCTCAAGCTCGAGGTCAACGCCAAGGCGGTCGAAGTGGTCGGGTCGGACGCCGAGCTGGTGCGGCTCCGGGCCAAACCCAACTTCCGGACTCTGGGCAAGCGCTACGGCAAGGAGACACCCGAGGTGGCGAAGCTGGCGGCTTCGCTGGACCAGGACGCGCTCCGCGCCCTGGAGGCGGGGCAGGGAGTCCGCCACGCGGTGAACGGCCGGGAAGTGGAATACCTGCCCGAGGACGTCACCGTGGAGCGGGAAGTCCTGAGTGACTGGGCGGTCCAGAGCGACGGACCGTATGTGGTGGCGGTGGACCCGAATCTGAGCGACGAACTCCGGCAGGAGGGCGTCGCCCGGGAAGTGGTGAACCGGGTCCAGCGCTTGCGGAAGGAAGCGGGATACGATTATACCACGCGGATTTCGCTGGCGGTCGGTGGCGCCGAACCGGTGCTGGCCGCCGCGACCGCGTATGCAGATTTCATCAAGGAAGAGACGCTGGCCCGGGAACTGGTCCTGGGCACGCGGCTGCCCGCTCCCGATCTGGAGCAGGGCCTGGAAATCGACGGCCACACCGTGACGGTCGGTCTCCAGCGACATGGCGACAGCCGGCCCTGATCTGCCCGGGCCCCAACTCAGGAACGGAAACCACCGCATGATGACCAAGAAGCAACTGGCCCATTTCGAGAAGCGTCTCCTCGAGGAACGTGCCCGCGTCATGAAGGAGCTGGGCCATTACGACGAGTCCTTCAACGCCACGCTGCAGTCGTCCGACGGCGACCTCTCCAGCTATTCGTTCCACATGGCCGATCAGGGCACCGACGCGATGGAACGGGAGAAACAGTTCCTGTTCGCCTCCCAGGAGGGCCGCTATCTCTGGCATGTGAACGAGGCGCTCCGGCGCCTGTACAAGACGCCCGAGAAATACGGCCTCTGTCACCAGTGCGGTGCCGAGATCAACTACGAGCGCCTCGATGCGCTGCCGCACGCCCGGCTCTGCATCAGCTGCAAGGAAAAGGAAGAGGATGCCAAGCGCCGCTGACCGGCGGATCTTCAGTGGGGCGGTGCTGACGGTCCTGCTGCTCGATATCGCGACCAAACTGATCGCCGAGGCGACCCTGCTCCGGACTGCCGGGGTCGAGGTCTTCGGCGACTGGTTCCAGCTCCGGCTGGTGTACAATCCCGGCGCGGCCTTCGGCCTCAATCTGGGGCCCTACTCCCGCTGGATCTTCTTCGCGGTGGCGGTCGTCGCCATCGTGGTGCTCTACCGGATGTCCCGGGCCGCCGTCACCGGCGACTGGTTCCGCCAGCTGGCCCTGGGCCTCATCTGTGGCGGCGCCGCTGGCAACCTGATCGACCGGATCCGCAGCGGGCAGGGCGTGGTCGATTTTCTGGATGTGGGCGTGGGCGCACTCCGCTGGCCGACCTTCAACGTGGCGGACATCGCCGTGAGCTGCGGGGCCGTGGCCCTGGCCATCTCACTCTGGCGGGAAGACGCCAGGCGGGCGGAGGCGGAGTCGGTCGGGGCGTAGAAGGAACGGCGGATCGGTGGAAGGGCGGTGGGGGATTCCTGCCGCCCTTCGCCATATCCGCACCCGCCCCGTCGCACTGTTCTCTCACCTCTCACCTCTCACCTCCTCCCGTGCCCTCTTTCTCCTTCTGCGTCACCGCGCCCTCGACCGAGCGCCTGGACCGGTTCCTGGCCGACCAGCTGGGGCTGTCGCGGACTCAGGCGGCCCGGGTCATCGCCGAGAAGGGGGTCGTGGTGAACGGGGCGGCGGTCCGGGCCTCCCGGGTGCTGGTCCGGGGGGAGGAGGTCACCGTCACGCTGCCCGAGATCCGGCCACTGCGCGACATCCGGCCGGCGCACATTCATCTCGCGATCGTGTATGAAGACGAGCACCTGCTGGTCCTGGACAAGCCCGCCGGCCTGGTGGTGCATCCGGCGCCGGGGCACTGGGATGACACCCTGGTGAACGCGCTTGCCGCCCGGGGCACGGCGCTCTCGACCGGCACGACCGAAGGCCGTCCCGGTATCGTGCATCGGCTCGACCGGGACACCTCGGGCCTCATGGTGGTGGCCAAGACCGACCTGGCGCACCGCCGGCTGGGGGCGGCGCTCGCCGCGCGCCGGGTGACCCGGCACTACGCGGCCCTGGCCTGGGGCCATCTGACCGAGAGTCCCACCGTCATTTCGGCCCCCCTGGCCCGGAACCCCAAGGATCGCAAGCGCATGGCCGTGGTCGAGCGCGGGCGTGCCGCCCGGACCGATGCCTATGTGGTGGCCCGCTTTGAGGTTTGTGATCTGTTGAAGCTGGTGCTTCATAGCGGCCGCACCCACCAGATCCGGGTGCACCTGGCCCACATCGGACACCCCGTGGTGGGGGACCCCGTCTACAATCCGGCCGCAGGGCGTGGGATTTCCGGCCCGGGCCGCCCGATTGCCGAGCGGATGCAACGGGCCGCGCCGCGCCAGGCGCTCCATGCGGCGTTTCTGGGCTTCGTCCACCCGGTCACCGGGAGCCCGCTGGAATTCCGGTCAGAATGGCCGGCCGATCTGGCGGAGTTGTTGCGGGTCGCGGCCGGCTCTTCGGCCGTTGCTGAACCCTCAGGTCTTCTGTATCTTGGTTTCTTTGAAGGACATGGGTGAACCGGCATGGTCTCTCTGGTGGCGTTCCGGGTGGGGAGAATGCGTTGTGGGCTTCCGGTGGCTCAGATCACCGAGATTGTCCCATCGGCGCCCGCGACCCGCGTCCCCGGGGCCGTTCCGGTGGTCAACGGTCTGGTGAATGTCCGGGGCCGCCTGCTGACTGTGGCGGACGGTCGACGCATCCTCAACCAAGCGGATGCCGAGCCGGTCGAAGAGCCCGCGATCCTGGTACTGGAGGTCGGTGGCCGTCCGCTGGGGCTGGTGGTGGACGAGGTCTACGACCTCCTTCACGTACCGGAGGAAGCCATGGAGGAACGGGGCGCGCTGCCGGGGGTCGATCCCCGGATCGTGCGCGCGGTGGCCCGGGTGGCGGACGACGTTGTGGTGGTTCTGGAAGCGGACGTGATCTTCGCTCCAGTGTTTGCTTGACGCAGCACCGGCGGAAGGGGGCCAAGGCCGTGCGCCCCCATGAGCCGGCACGGGTTCAGAGATCGTTACGGCACTTGGGGAGCAGACGTGGGTCATACGGTGCTCGTGTGCGATGACGCGATCTTCATGCGGACGATGATCAGCGACATCCTGGCGCAGGCGGGATTCGAGGTCGTCGGCGAAGCCGAGACCGGCCGACAGGCGGTGGACAAGTACCGCCAGCTCAAACCGGACCTGGTCACGATGGACATCGTGATGCCCGACATGGGCGGCATCGAAGCCGTGCGGGAGATCTGCAAGACCGACCCGGACGCGAAGGTGCTCATGTGCAGCGCCATGGGGCAACAGGCGCTGGTGGTGGAGGCGATTCAGGCCGGCGCCAAGGACTTCGTGGTCAAGCCGTTCCAGCCCTCCCGCGTGCTCGAGGCCGTGCAGCGCGTCCTCGGCTGACGCGATGGACCTCGCCCGCTACGCCACCCTTTTCCTCGCGGAGAGCCGCGAGCACCTGCACTCATGTAATCGCCTGCTCCTCGAACTGGAGCGGGACCCGCACGAGACGGAACCGGTCGCCGGGATCTTCCGGGCCATGCATACGCTCAAGGGCATGGCGGCGACAATGGGCTACGAGCATGTAGCCGAACTGGCGCACCGCGCCGAAAACCTGCTGGCCCTGCTGCGCGAGCGGGTGGCCGCCGCGGACCAGGACATCGTGGATCTGCTCTTTGCCGCGGTGGATGCGCTGGAAGCCGGCGTGGAAGAGGCGGCCGAAGGCCGTGACGACCGGCTGGACTACCGCGGATTGCTGGAGAAGCTGGACGCGGCGACCCACAACACCCAGTCCCAGACCGGCGAGATGCGGGCCGTCCGCGCCATCCGGGACGCCGGGGAGTCGGTCGCGCAGGAGCCGGCGGCCACCGGCCGGCTGGTGCGGGTCACGATCCGGCGGGACGCGCTGATGCGCGGCGGGCGCGCCATGCTGGTGCTGAAGCGGGTCGAAGGGCTGGGGCATGTGCAGGGACTGCGTCCGGCGCTGACCGCGTTCGAGACCGCCGAGTTCGACGGCGCCTTCAGCTTCCGGCTCCATACCGACGTGACCGACGGCGTGGTCGAAGCCGCCATCCGGGCCGCGGGAGACATCGACTCGGTCAGCATCGGGGAAGCGCCCGCCCCCGCGCCGCTGGAAGAGGGCGGGCCCGGGTCGGCCGGAGGCACCCGCCACATCCGGGTTGACCTGGCCCGGCTCGACTCCCTGATGAACAACATGGGAGAGCTGGTCGTCGCCAAGGGCCGGCTGGCGGAAGTGGTGGCGCAGCAGGCCAACCCGGAACTGGAAGCGGTGAGCGCCCGGATCGCCCGGCTGGTGGGCGAGATGCAGACCGAGGTGATCCAGGCCCGGCTGACGCCGGTCTGGCAGGTGTTCGACCGCTATCCCCGCATGGTCCGGGACCTGGCCCGGCAACTGGGCAAGCGGGTCGAGCTCCAGATCGAAGGCGGCGACATCGAACTGGACCGCGCGATCCTCGATGAGATCGGTGATCCGCTGGTCCACCTGCTGCGCAACGCGGTCGACCACGGCATCGAGACGCCGGCGGACCGCCGGCGGGCCGGTAAGCCGGAAGTAGGGCGGATCGTGCTGGCCGCCTCACGCGACCGGACCGGCGCGGCGATTCAGGTCCGGGACGACGGCCGTGGGATCGATCGGAAGAAGATCGCGCAGCGGGCCCACCAGGACGGGCTGATCGAATCGCCCACCGAAGCGCTGACCGACGATGTGCTGCTCCGGGTCATCGCCCGGCCGGGGTTCAGCACCGCGGGCGAAGTGACCGGCGTGTCGGGCCGGGGGGTCGGGATCGACGTGGTCATGAGCCGGGTCCGCGCCATGGGCGGGACGGTCGTCATCGAGTCCGAGGTGGGGCAGGGAACCTCGATGGTACTCCGGCTGCCGGTGACGCTCGCGGTGCTGCGGGTGCTGCTGGTGCGGGTCGGCCACGAACGCTACGCCCTGCCGCTGGGCCACGTGCTGGAAACGGTCGAGTTCGACACCGCGCGGGTGACCACCATCGGCGGGAAAGAGACGCTGGTGCTGCGGGACGAGGTCATCCCCACCACCCACCTCCGGACCCTGCTGCAGGTGCCGGTCAACGGGGTGCCCGAACGCCGGCCCACGGTCATTCTCGAGACCGGCGGCCGCCGGGCCGCGGTGGTGGTGGACGGACTGCTGGGCCAGCAGGAAATCGTGGTCGAAGGGTTCGATGCGCCCCGCGGGATCCTGAAGGTCTTCAGCGGGGCAACGATTCTGGGAGATGGCGAGCCCGCGCTGATCCTGGACGCGGCCGCGCTCCTCTAGGAGACGAAGTCCATGGACGACATCCGGAACCTGCAAGCCCTGCAGCTCGATGCCCTGCGGGAAGTCGCCAACATCGGCGCGGGCCACGCAGCCACGGCGCTGTCCCAGATGACCAACAGCCGGATCATGATCACCGTGCCCGAGGTGAACATCACCCGGCTCGAGCAGGTGGCCGAGCTGCTGGGCAGCCCGGACGACGTCGTGGCCGCGGTCCTCATGCATGTCATGGGAGACCTCACCGGCCGGACCATGATCGTCTTCCCCAGGGAATCCGCCCGGGCGCTGTGCGACATTCTGCTGCGCCGCCCGATCGGCACCACTCAGGAATTCGGCGCCATGGAGGAATCGGGCCTCAAGGAAGCCGGCAACATCCTGAGCAGCGCCTACCTCACGGCCCTGAGCGATTTCATGGGCATGATGCTGCTCCCGTCGGTCCCCAGCCTCACCATCGACCTGGCCGGTGCGGTGCTGACCTCGACCTATCTCAATTTCGGCTACGAACGGGACTACGTCTTCTGCCTGGAGACGGAGTTCGTGTTCTCGGAAGAGACCCGCGGGCTCCGGGGCCATTTCCTGCTGATGCCGGATCTCGCCTCCCTCCGCGCGGTGTTCGACGCCATCCGGCTCACCTGAGCGCGATGACCGGCCCACCGCTCGCGGAGCGCGACCTCGCCGTCCTTCGGTCTTTCGCTCGTCGTATCGATCCATCGGACGCCGGGGCGCACAATAACCTCGGCGTTTTGTATTACCAGAAAAGTCTGGTACCCGAGGCGATCGCGGAATTCACCCGCGCGCTCGAGCTCGACCCGAAGATGCAGGTGGCCCAGGCCAACCTGGAGATCGCCTACCGCAGCACCGGCTACTACGACCGGCGGGTCGCCGAACTGGGCGAGCGGCTGCGGCGGACCCCGGGCGATCGGGAGGCCCGCTGGGAACTGGCCCGGACCTACGCCGCCCTGGGGCACCACGACGACGCCATCCGGGAATTCGAGCAGGTGCTGGAGCGCTACCCGGAGGACGGACCCACCCTGGTGCAGCTGGGCCTGGCCCTCAAGGCCAGCGGGCGGCTGGAGGAAGCGTCGGAACGGTTCCGCGTCGCGCACGAGCTCGATCCCAGGAGTTCGGTCGCGCTGTTCTACTACGGCGAAGCCCTCTACAACCGCGGGCTGCCGGATCAGTCCCTGGCCGCGCTGGAAGAGGCGGTGGCGCTGAACCCGGACCACGCCGATGCGCACTACCTCCTCGCGTTTCTCTATGGCGATCTGGGCCAGCACGATCAGGCCCGGGCCGCCACCAAGCGCGCGATCTCGCTCAATCCGACCTTCGCCCGGGCCCAGACCAACCTCTCCCTCCGCCGGCGGAGCGGGGTCTCCCGCATCATCGAGCAGTCGGGCGAACTGGCCCGGCCGTCACTGGCCGACAGCCAGACGCTGGCCCATTACAACCTGGGCCTCGCCTTCCGCCAGAAGGGGTACTACGTCGAGGCCCTGCGGGAGTACCGGCTGGCGCTGGAGAACGGAGAGGACCGCCGGCTGGCCCTGCAGGCGATGGCCGAGGTGCATCTGCTCCGCCGGGATCTGAGCGCGGCCCTGGAGCTGTACGATTCGCTCACCCGGGACTTTCCCGACAGCCCCAAGCTCCACAACGAGCGCGGCGTCTGCCTCCACCAGGCGGGCCGCCGGCAGGAGGCCGAGGCCGCCTACCGCAAGGCGGTGGAGCTGGACCGGGCCTATGCCCTGGCCTGGAACAACCTCGGCGTGCTGTTGAGCCACGGGGCCGCCGGCGAGGCGGCGATCGAAGCCTTCCAGATGGCGCTGCGCCCGCGGCGCGAGTTCGTGACCGCCAATCTGAATCTGGGCCTGCACCTGCTCCAGCGGAAACGGCTGCAGCTCGCCCTCGAGGCCTACCGCCAGGTGCTCGAAGAGCATCCCAACAATGCCGTGGCCTGGAACGGCGTCGGACTGGTGCTCACCGAGCTCAAGCGGTTTCCGGACGCCCGGAACGCGTTTGCCCGGGCGGTGGAATCGGACCCGGATCTGGCGAGCGCGCACTACAACCTGAGCTTCACCCTGAGCCAGCTGGGCGAGTTCGACCTGGCCCTCCGGGAGACCAAGCGGGCCCTGGAGCTGGAGCCGTTCTACGTGCCCCAGAAATCCTCGCTCGCCATCGATCTGCAGTACGAGGATCCGACCATCTCGATCGTCCCGGACATCTCCGGCGATGTGGCCGCCGACGAAGTCGGCGGGGAGTTCTCCTTCGACGAGCGGTTGCTGGACCAGGTCTTCCGCGAGCTGGCTCCGGCGGCGCCGGCCCCTCCTCCCGCGCCGCCCGCGGGGGAGGACCCGCTGGCCATGGCGCGCGAATACCTGAGCAAGGGGATGCTGGAGCGCGCGAGCCTGGAACTCGAGCGGGCGGTGTCCCGGGGCGCGCCGACCGCCCGCGCGGCGGTGATGTCAGGCCAGATCTTCGCCCGCCGCGGCCTCCATGGCGAAGCGCTGGAACGCTTCCGCGCGGCCCGGCACGAACAGCCGGGCGAACCCGGCGCGGCCCTGGGAGAAGTCCGGGCCCTGCTCGCGCTCGACCGCCCGGCGGAATGCGCCGCCCTGAGCGAGGAACTCCTCACCCGGCAGCGGACCGACGTCGAGACCCTGGTGGCGGTGGCGCGAGTCCGGCTCGGCACCGGCAATCCGGTCGGTGCGCTGGATCTGGTCAAGGAAGCGCAGGCCCGCGCCCCCGGCCGGCCGGATCTGCTGCAGCTGCAGGCGCGCATCGCGGCCCGCCTGGGTGACGTCAACGGGGCGGTGGAGGCCTATCAGGCCGCGCTGCAGCTGGACGGTTCGCTGGCGCAGGTCTGGTACGAACTCGGGCTGCTGGAGGAGAAGCGGGAAAACTGGACCGCGGCACGGATGAGCTACGACCGGGCGCTGGATATCCTGCCGACCTACGTCGAAGCCGTGCTGGCCCTGGCCGATCTCCTGCGCCGCAGCGAATCGCCCGAGGCCGCGATCGAAGTTCTGGTCCAGCTGCTCATCGGCGATCCCTACGACGTGGATGCCCTGGTGCTGCTGGGCCGCACGCTGCTGGACGACGACCGTCCCCAGCAGGCCCTGGAGTCCTTCATCCGGGCCCTGAAATTCGACCCGGCGCACCCCGCCGGCCTGTACTACGCCGGGGTCGCCCTGACGCGGCTGCGCCGCTACCAGCAGGCGGTGCAGCTCTGGGAGAAAGTGGTTCAGGTGGATCCCAAGTCCGACTTTGCCCACCTGGCCCGCAGCGAGGCGCGTTCCGCCCGCGATCTCCAGCACATCCTGACCGCACGGGGAACCTGACGTGGCGATCGAGGGACCGCTCAAGGAACTGGGCATCAACGATGTCTTCCAGCTGCTCGATCTCAGCCGGAAGACCGGGGTGTTGCGGGTCCGTTCCGAGATCCGGCAGAACGCCGGGACGGTCTACTTCGAGCACGGCGGGGTGGTGGGGGCGGAGATCCGCAGCAACCCGCACCCGCTGGGCGGGCTGCTCCTGCGGGCGGGCAAGATCTCCGAGGGCGATCTGGCGCGCGCCCGGGCCATGCAGCAGAACGGGGATCCCCGCAAGCTGGGAGAGATCCTGATCGAGATCGGCGCGATCGGGCGGCGGGAGCTGGATCGCCAGGTGCGGGCCCAGGTCGAGGAGGTGGTCTTCGAGCTGCTGAGCTGGGCCGAGGGCTACTTCTCGTTCGAGGAGGGCGACGTCGGGGAGTCGCCCGCGGAGGCGCAGATCCGGATCCCGACCGAGGCGCTGGTCATGGAGGCGGCGCGCCGGATCGACGAATGGTCCCGGATCGAGACCAAGATCCCGCACCTCGGGATCGTCCCCCGGATCGCGGCCGCCGCCTCCGACAGCCCGCTCGACCTGATCCCGTTCGAATGGGAGGTCCTGGCCGGCATCGACGGCCAGAAGGACGTGCGCAAGCTCTCGCTGACGCTGGCGCGCTCGGAGTTCGAGGTGGCGAAGACGCTCTTCGGCCTGAGCTCGGCGGGGATTATCGTGCTGGAGGATCCGGTCAAGCAGCCCAGGGAACCGGCCGGGGCGCGGGAACTCGCCATGCTCATCGCCCGCGCCGAGGACGAGCTGCTGACCGGCCAGCTGGAGCTGGCGCATACGATTGCCGAGGAGGCCGTCACCCTGCATCCCGACCAGGCGCTGAGTCACGTCGTCCTCGGGCGGGTCATGCTCGCCGGACTGGAGTTCCGCGATGCGACCCTGTCGCTCAAGCACGCGCTGGAACTGGATCCGGCGTGCATCCCCGCCTGGCGCTATCTCGGGCTCGCGATGGCCGGGCAGGGACGCTTCCG
>JBFXBG010000084.1:0-16910 GCA_050183505.1 Gemmatimonadales bacterium
GGAGAGGTGAGGAGAGGTGAGGAGAAGTGGGGAGAAGTGAGGAGAAGTGGGGAGAGGAGGGGCGAGGTGGATGTTGCATAGTACGAACGTTCGTGCTATTATTGGGCATGAACAAGGGAGCTCACACCCGCCAGACCATCCTGGATCGGGCCACCGGCCTGGCCAGTCAGGTGGGCCTGTCCGGACTATCTATCGGCATACTGGCCAAGGACTTGGAGCTTTCCAAGAGCGGCCTGTTCGCGCATTTCAGGTCCAAGGAGGCCTTGCAGATCCAGGTCCTGGAGAACGCGGCGCACGACTTCGTTGAAGGGGTCGTCAAGCCGGCGCTCCGGCTCCCCCGGGGCGAGCCGCGGCTTCGAGAGATCTTCGATCGGTGGATGGCATGGGATCAGGACGGGAGGTTGCCCGGTGGCTGTGTCTTCGTGGCCGCCGCCAGTGAACTGGATGATCGTCCCGGGCCGGTCAGGGACCGCCTGGTCGAGCTTCAGCGGGACTGGATCGGTGTTCTCCGGACCTCGGTCCAGAAGGCGGTCGAGGCCGGGCTGTTCCGGCCTGACGTGGATCCGGCCCAGTTCGCGCAGGACATGTACGGCGTGATGCTCGCGTTCCATCACCAGTCCCGCCTGATGCAGGATCCCGGTGCCGCCGCGCGTGCGGGCCGGTCTTTCGAGGCGCTGCTTGCCGCGGCGCGGACCTCATGAAGGAGGAAGCCATGCCCCGGACCCCACCGAGCCGCCAGACAGCGCTACCGGTCGCGCTGCGGCTCATTCGTCCCGCTTTGCGCGCCACCCAGCGGGTGTCGCCCGGCGTCGCCGCCATGATGGCGGAACGCATTTTCTTCACACCGCCGCGGCCGCCTGCGCGCAACGGAGTCCGCACATTCCTCGAGACCGGGGCGCGGTTCGAGCTGGAGGTGGACGGACGACGGCTGGTCGGCTGGCGCTGGGGCAACGGAGACCGTCGCATCTTTCTGGCCCACGGCTGGGGCAGCCGGGGTGGGCGGTTCCGGCTTCTGGCCGAGCCGCTGCGTGAAGCGGGCTACACCGTGATCACGTTCGATGCGCCGGGACACGGCAATTCGGGGCGTGGCATGAGCTCGATGCCGGAATTCGCGCGGGCACTCCGGGCCGTGGTGGATCGCTTCGGCCCGGCCAACGCGGTGGTGGCGCATTCGATGGGTGCGGCGGCCACGGCCCTGGCGGTGAAGGGGGGCCTGCCGGTCGAGCGGCTGGTGTTCATCGCGCCGCCGATCAATCCCGCCGATTGGGCCGCGGGCTTCGCCGCCCGGCTGGGACTGGCACCCGCCGTCGTAAGCCTGCTCAAGTCGAGGAGCGAGGCCCGGCTCGGCATTCACTGGGAAGATCTGGATGTGACGGCGATGGCTTCCCGCATGACGACGCCGCTGCTCGTCATCCACGATCGGCAGGACGATACCGTGCCCTGGAGCAATGGCGCCAGCATCGCGCACACCTGGCCCGGCGCCCGGCTGGTCACCACGGAAGGACTCGGCCACCGCGCCATCCTCCGTGCCCCGCACGTCATGCGCGAAATCGTCCGCTTCGTGACGGGGGAAGAGAAGGCGCTGTTTGCGCTGGAGCCCGCGGAGTGGCTCGATGCGGAACTGTTCTACCGGGAGGGAAGGCCGGCGACGGCGTAACCGCCGCCCCGGCCGTCCTGCACTTACCTCCCAAGCAGTATGCTGTACGCCAGTACCCCCAGGACGATCAGCGCGACCACGACATACAGCCGGTCGCGCTGCCGGGCAAAGGCGCCCGCCAGAAACACCACCCGCAGTACCGGCGTGGCGATGAGGCACAGGATCCCGAGTTGAATCAGGGCGCGCCCGCGGACCCGGAGCGCGCCGGGGATGATCTCTCCCACGTGACGCAGCCGGGCCGGCTCTCCCCGGAATTCGGTCATCCCCCAGGGGTCGCTGCCGTGCTGGAGCAGAAAGATCACGCCGCCGGCCAGCACGATCGCCGCGGCGACCATCACGCCCGTCCGCAGCAACAACCCGACCAGCCGGTCCATGGCCTCGTCGCTCCGGACAGCCCGATCGCCCTCCACCGCTCCCCGGCTCAAAGCGTCCCTCGCAGCGCGGTGTAGAGCATCTCCATTCCCAGCGCGGCGATCACGATCGCGAAGACGACCCGGAGCAGGCGCACTCGTGTCCCCGCCAGCAGCCGGCTGCCCAGCATCGCTCCCGGCAGCACGCCCAGCATGACGGGCATGACGAGCCCGGGGTCGATATAGCCCCGGCGCAGGTAGATCCCGGCGCTGGCGGCCGCCGTCACGCCGATCATGAAGTTGCTGGTGGTGGTGGAGACCTTGAACGGGAGGCGCATGGCCCGGTCCATGGCCAGCACCTTGACGGCGCCGGAGCCGATGCCGAGCAGGCCCGACAATGCCCCGGCGAGCCCCATGAGCCCGAACCCCAGCGGGACCCGCGTGGCCGAATACGCGACCTCCCCTTCGGGACCGGGATAGGTCCCATGCAGCCGCAGGAGCCGGCTCAGCCGGTCCGGGACGGCCGGCGCGGCCTCGTGATGTTCGGGTTGCGACCACGCGGTCCAGGCCGACCACAGCAGCACCACGCCGAACACGCCGGCCACCGCCGAAGCGGACAGCAGTCCGGCGAGATACGCGCCGAGCAGGGCGCCGAGGGTGGTGGCGACTTCGAGCAGCATGCCGATGCGCACGTTGCTGAAGCCTTCCCGCACGTAGGCCGCGGCGGCGCCGGAGGAGGTCGCGATGACCGAGACGAGCGAGGCGCCGACCGCATAGCGGATATCCACCCCGAACCCCAGCGTCAGCAGGGGCACCAGCACCACGCCGCCACCGAGCCCGGTGAGGGCGCCCAGGAACCCGGCGAAGAAGGAGCCCAGCCAGATGAGGCCCGCAGCCAGCGCGATCGTCACGGCGTGGCGGCGATCATCCGGCCGTCCTCTCCCCACCTGCCCCCACTTGCCCCCCTTTCCTCACTTCTTCTTCCCCTGCGCGGCCACGGCGGCGGCGGCTTTCTTCGCGGCTTCTTCGTCACCCAGGTAGAAATGACGGACCGGGTGCAGGGCGTCGTCGAGCTCGTATACCAGCGGGATACCGGTCGGAATATTGAGCCCGACGATGTCGGCATCGCTCACCTGGTCGAGGTGCTTGACCAGGGCCCGGAGGCTGTTGCCGTGGGCCGCAATCAGGACCCGCCGGCCGGACCGGATGGCCGGCGCGATCGTCGCCTCCCAGTAGGGGAGGAACCGTGCCACGGTATCCTTGAGCGACTCGGTGCGGGGAAGCTCGGAGGGCTTGAGCCCGGCGTAGCGGGGATCCCGCGACGGATGGCGTTCGTCATCCGGATCCAGCATCGGCGGCGGTGTGTCGTAGCTTCGGCGCCAGATCAGGACCTGCTCCTCCCCGAACTTCTCGGCCGTCTCCGCCTTGTTGAGCCCCTGCAGCGCGCCGTAGTGGCGCTCGTTCAGGCGCCAGTCGTTGTGGATCGGGATCCACATCTGGTCCATCTGCTCGAGCGCGAGCCAGAGCGTCTTGATGGCCCGTTTGAGCACGGAGGTATAGGCCACATCGAAAACGTAACCCTCGTCCCGGAGCAATCGACCGGCCTCGGTGGCTTCGTCGACCCCTTTGGGCGTCAGGCCGACGTCGGTCCAGCCGGTGAAGCGATTCTCCCGGTTCCAGGTGCTTTCGCCGTGACGGAGGAGAACGAGACGCATGATAAGTGAGAAGTGAGAGGTGAGAAGCGAGAAGGGTGAGTCCCGGTCGTCGGCGTGAAATATATCCCGGTTCGGGTGGAAACCGGGCCATCACGGGGGTGCCCGGTCCGCCTCACTGCTCACTGCTCACTTCTCACTTCTCACTTCTCACTGCCCTTCCCGCTTTCCCCTCTCCGCAGAAGCGTGGCATTGATCGCCACGATGACCGTCGATACCGACATCAGCACCGCGCCTGCCGCCGGCGAGAGCAGGATGCCCCGGCCGGCGAGGACGCCGGCTGCGAGTGGAATCGCGACGGCGTTGTAGCCGGTGGCCCACCAGAGGTTCTGCACCATCTTGCGATAGGTGCGCCGGGCCAGCCCCACCACGCTCGCCACATCGCGCGGATCGGAGCGGACCAGCACGATGTCGGCGGCCTCGATGGCCACATCGGTGCCCGCGCCGATCGCGAGTCCGACGTCCGCTTCGGTGAGGGCCGGCGCATCGTTGACCCCGTCCCCGACCATGGCCACCACCGCCCCGCGCTCACGGACCTTCCGGATGGTCTCCGCCTTCTGGTGCGGGAGGACTTCGGCAAAGACCTCGTCCAGCCCCAGCTCCCGGCCGACGGCCTCCGCCACGGCCCGGGCGTCGCCGGTGAGCATCATGACCTGAACACCCATCTCCCGGAGCCGCCCGACCGCCTCCCGGGACTCGGGCCGGATGACGTCCCCCAGGGCCAGGGCGCCGATCGGCGCATCATCCACGATCACGTAGACCACGGTCTTTCCCTCGCTCCGGGCCCGCGCGAGTCGCTCGTCGTGCGCCTCCAGGCCGGCCTCCCGCAGCGCTCCCGGGCTCAGGACCCGCACCCGGCGTCCGTCGACTGCGGCTTCGGCCCCTTTCCCCGGCAGCGAGGAGAAGTCCCGGGCCTCGGGAATCTCGATGTCCCGTTCCCGCGCCGCCTCGACGATGCCCCGGGCGATGGGATGCTCGGACTGGTTCTCGACCGCCGCCGCGACCCGCAGCACCTCCGCTTCCGGTCCGCCGCCGAGGGGGATGACCTGGCTCACGCCGAAGCTGCCCTCGGTCAGCGTGCCGGTCTTGTCGAACACCACCGCGGTGAGATTCCGGGCCCGTTCAAAGGCGGAGCGATCCCGGATGAGCAGGCCCTGCCGGGCCGATATCGACGTCGAGACGGCGATCACCAGGGGCACCGCCAGCCCCAGGGCGTGGGGACAGGTGATCACCATGACGGTCACCATCCGCTCAACCGCGAAGTCGGTTGCCCGGCCGGCGAGGAGCCAGGCGGCCAGGGTCACGATGCCGGCCGCCAGGGCGATGATCGTGAGCCAGAGCGCGGCCCGGTTGGCCAGGTCCTGGGTCCGGGAGCGGGTTCGCTGGGCCTCGCTCACCAGCGCGATGACCTGCGAGAGATAGGTCTCGTCCCCGGTGCGGCTCACTTCGACGGTGACCGATCCTTCGCCGTTCACGGCGCCGCCGATCACCTCGTCGCCCTGGTCTTTCTCGACCGGCCGGCTCTCCCCGGTCAGCATGGCCTGGTTCAGGCTGGTGTGTCCGGAGGTGATGGTGCCGTCGACCGGCACCTTTTCGCCCGGCTTGATGACGATCCGGTCGCCGGGGGCGAGCCGGCTGACGGGGACGTCCTCCTGCTCGCCGTGCTCGGTGAGCCGGTGGGCCTCGGCCGGGAGCAGCCGGACCAGTTCCTCCAGTGCCCGGGACGCGCCCAGCACGGAGCGCATCTCGATCCAGTGACCCAGCAGCATGATGTCGATCAGGGTGGCGGTTTCCCAGAAGAACACCTTGCCGGCCCACCCCAGTACCACGACGACGCTGTACCCGTAGGCGACGGTAATCGCGAAGCCGACCAGGGTCATCATCCCGGGCTGCCGCCGGCGGACTTCGTCCACCAGCCCCTTCAGGAAGGGCCATCCGCCGAAGAGGTACACCGCGGTGGCGAAGCCGGCCTGCACCAGCTGGTCGCCGGGGAACCGCAACACATCGCCCAGGCCGAGCAGGCCCTGCAGCATCCGTGAGGTGGCGAGCACCGGGAGACTCAGCGCCAGCGAGATCCAGAACCGGCGCCGGAAATCCTCCGCCATGGCGGCGTGGTGGCCGGTATGGTCCCCGCCCGACGGCGGCTGACGGTGCTGGTGGTCTGGGTGATTCATGGACCAGTCCTCAGGATCGGATTCCACCGTCTGCGGCCCGGGAGAGGCCGCGCCGGCGCCAGATGAAATAGATGGCGGGAATGACGGCCAGGGTGAGCGCGGTCGAGGTGACCATGCCACCGATCATCGGGGCCGCGATCCGGCGCATCACGTCGGCCCCCGCTCCATGGCCCCAGAGAATGGGGGCGAGCCCGGCCATGATGGCGACGACCGTCATGATCTTGGGCCGGAGCCGTCCCTGGGCGCCGTCCCGTACCGCGGCGGCCAGTTCGGCGGTGGTGTGCATCCGTCCCGCCCGGCGGCCCGCGTCCCAGGCCTCGTCCAGGTAGATCATCATGATCACGCCGGTCTCGGCCGCGACGCCGGCCAGCGCGATGAACCCGACCCAGACCGCGACACTGGTATTGTAGCCCAGGAGCCAGAGGAACCAGATCCCGCCAACCAGCGCGAAGGGCAGCGCGAGCATCACGATGAGGGACTCGGGCACACTCCGGAAGTTGAAATAGAGCAGCAGAAAGATGATTCCCAGCGTCACCGGTACGACCAGCTGCATCTTCTGCCGGACCCGCTGCATGAACTCGTACTGTCCGCTCCAGACCAGCGTATAGCCGGCGGGCAGGACGAGGCCGCGGCCGACGGCGGCCCGGGCATCCCGGACGTATCGCCCCACGTCCCGTTCGCCGATGTCGACGAAGATCGTCGTCACCGGAAAGGCGTTCTCGGTCTTCACCGCCATGGGACCCTGGCGGACTTCCACGTCCGCCACCTGGCCCAGGGGGATCTGGCGTCCACCCGCGGCGGGGATGATGACATCACGCATCTTGCCGACATCGTCCCGGAGTTCCCGGGGATAGCGCACGTTCACGGCATAGCGTTCCCGGCCTTCCACGGTGGTCGCGGCGGTGATCCCGCCGACGGTGGCCATGATCGCGTCGTGAATGTCTCCCACGTTCAGATCATAGCGGGCGGCTTCGGCGCGGTCGATCGTGATGTCCACGTAGTAGCCCGAGACGCCGCGTTCGGCAAAGGCGCTCCGGGTTCCGGGAATGTCCTGGACGATGCGTTCGACCCGCTCGCCCAGGGCCTGGAGCGTGTCCAGGTCGGGCCCGAAGATCTTGATCCCGACGGCGGTCCGGACCCCGGTGGCGAGCATGTCGATCCGCCCCTTGATCGGCATGGTCCAGGCGTTGGTCACGCCCGGGAGCCGGGTGGCGCGGTCCATCTCGGCGACCAGGCGTTCGTAGGTCATGCCGGGGCGCCAGGCGTCCTCCGGTCTGAGCGTCACCGTGGTTTCGTACATGTCGAGCGGTGCCGGATCGGTGGCGGTCCGGGCGCGGCCGGCCTTCCCCAGCACGGTCTCGACTTCGGGGAACGCGGCCAGCACGCTGTCCTGATAGCGGAGGATCTCCTTGGCCTGGGCGATGGACACGCCCGGCACCGTGGTCGGCATGAACAGAATCGAGCCTTCGTGCAGCGGCGGCATGAACTCGCTCCCCAGTCCCCGCCAGGGAATCACCGTGAGGACCAGCACCAGCAGTGCCGCGCCGATGACGGTCCAGGGCCGGTGGAGCGCGAACTCCAGCACCGGCCGGTAGAGGCGCCGCATCACCCGGTTCAGCGGGTTGCGGTCCTCGGGCCGGATCCGGCCGCGGATGAGGTACCCCATGAGGACCGGGACGAGCGTGACGGACAGCACCGCCGCCCCGGCCATGGCGAACGTCTTGGTGAAGGCCAGGGGTTTGAACAGCCGGCCCTCCTGCTGCTCGAGCGTGAAGACCGGCAGGAAGCTGAACGTAATGATGAGCAGCGAGAAGAAGAGCGGCGGGCCGACCTGGACCGCGCTCTGCCGGACGATGTCCCAGCGGGACGCCTCCGGCCCGGCGCGCTCCAGGTGTTTGTGCATGTTCTCGATCATCACGATGGCCGCGTCGACCATGGCGCCGATGGCGATGGCGATGCCGCCCAGGCTCATGATGTTGGCATTGACCCCGATGAGCCGCATGACGATGAACGAGATCAGGATGCCCAGCGGCAGGGTGATGATCGCGACCAGAGCGGAACTGGCGTGCAGCAGAAACACCAGGGCGACCGCCGCCACGATGAGCGATTCCTCGACCAGCTTGTCCCGCAGGGTCGCCACGGCGCGATGGATGAGATCGCTGCGGTCGTACGCGGTGCGCAGGCGTACGCCGGCCGGCAGCGTGCGCTGGATCGAGGCCAGCCGGTCCTTGACCGCCTCGATCGTCTTGAGGGCGTCGCTGCCGAACCGCATGACCACGATCCCGGCCACGACCTCACCCTTGCCGTTGAGATCGGCCGCCCCGCGCCGGGGCGCCGGACCGATCTGCACGCTGGCCACGTCCGCCACGCGGATCGGCGTCCCGTTCGGTGTGGCACCCAGGGTCACGTCCTCGATGTCGGAAACGCCCTGGAGATACCCCAGCCCCCGGATCATGTACTCCCGCCCGCCCATTTCCAGGACCCGGGCGCCGATGTCCACGTTGTGGGAGCCGATCGCCTGGGCCACCCGGGTGACCGGGATCCCGAAGGCGCGCAGCCGCTCGGGATCGACTTCGACCTGGTACTGGCGTACGAACCCGCCCAGGCTGGCGACCTCGGACACGCCGGGAACCGAGGTCAGCTGATAGCGGATGTTCCAGTCCTGAAGCGACCGCAACGCCGCCAGATCCAGGCTGTCGGATTCGAGCGTGTACTCGAACACCCAGCCGACGCCGGTGGCGTCCGGGCCGAGGGTCGGCTCCACGCCGGGCGGCAGCTGCTGGCGGATGCCGTTGAGGTATTCCAGTACCCGGGAACGAGCCCAGTAGAGGTCGGTGCCGTCCTCGAAGATGACATAGACCAGGGAAAGGCCGAAGAACGAGTACCCCCGCACCACCCGGGCACCCGGGACCTTGAGCATTTCGGAGGTGACGGGATAGGTGATCTGGTCTTCCACGATCTGGGGCGCCTGTTCCCGGAAATCGGTCTGGACGATCACCTGGACGTCCGACAGGTCGGGGATCGCGTCCAGGGGCGTCGTGCGCATGGCCCAGACGCCGCCGGCCACGATCGCGGCGCTGCCCAGCAGGACCAGAAACCGGTTGCGCAGCGACCAGTCGATGATGCTAGTGATCATGGCCGGGCCCCTCCGGTGGCATCGGCTCCTCGCTGTGCTGCATGCCCGGCATGCCGCCGCCGGTTGCCGCCAGGCGGGACTCGGCGTCCACCAGGAAATTGGCCGATTCGACGATGGTCTCACCCTGGTCCAGGCCGCTCAGGATCTGCACCCGGTCTCCGGCGCGCGCCCCGAGCACGACCTCGCGCGGCCGGAGGGTACCGGCACTGTCCCGGACGAAGACCAGGTTCCGTTCGCCGGTGGCGATCACTGCCGCCATGGGCACCGACAGGACCCTGGACCCGACCCGGGCATCGAAGTAGATGGTGGCGAACATGCCCGGTTTCAAACGCAGGCCGGGATTGGCCACCGAGATCCGTACCCGGTTGGTGCGGCTCCGGACATCGACCGTGGGGTAGACGAAGCTCACCTGCCCCATGAGGTGCTCGCCGGGGTAGGCTTCCACCTCGATGTGCGCGACCGCGCCCCGGCGGATATCCTGCAGATCCTGCTCGAACACCTCTCCTTCAATCCAGACGCGCGAAAGATCCGCCACCCGGTAGAGCCGCATCCCGGGCATGATCTGCTGTCCCTGCACGACGCCCTTGTCCAGCACGATGCCGTTCACGGGAGACACCAGCGTGAGCGTCCGGGTCACCTCGCCGGTGCGCTCCAGCCGGGTGATCTGCTCCTGGGAAATCTCCCAGTACCGCAGACGCCGCCGGGCGCCGTCCAGCGTGGCGGTCGCGTTGGCCCAGGCCTCGCCGGCCGTCGAATCCAGTGCCGCCACCAGACGGCGGGCCGTCAGCAGTTCCTCCTGGGCCGCCACCAGTTCCGGACTGTACAGCGACAGGAGCGGCTGGCCCCGTCGTACGCTCTCCCCGGTGGTGCTGACGAAGAGCCGCTCAACGAACCCGGCGACCCGGGGCGTCACCTCGACGACCATCGACTCCGCCGGAGCGATCTCACCGACGGTACGGATGGTCTTGATCAGGACGTCCCGGCTTACCGTGGTGTAGACCACGCCGAGTGCACGTTCCTCCGCCGGCGTGAGGTGGACCGACTGCCGGACGGCCGCGCCGGTACTGTCCATCGGCCCTTGCGTGCCGCCGGCCTGCATCCGGGCGTGGTCTTCCGCCGACATCCCGGGCATGCCCGTCTCGTCCGGGTTCCCGCCGCAGGCGGCCGCAAAGGCGAGGAGGGCCAGGAACACTCCATGGGTTCGCATCACATTTCCTCCAGTCGGCCGCCGACGACCGCTTCAACCCGGGCCACCGCGCCGTGGTACTCGGCCAGCAACCGGTAGCGTTCGACCGCGTAGCGGTTCAAGGTCATCTCGCTGTCGAGCAACGTCATGTAGTCCACCTGCCCGACCCGGTAGGAAGCCAGGGCGGACTCGACCGCGGCCTGCGCCTGGGGCAGAATGTCGGTCCGGTAGAGGTCCACCAGGGTCCGGGCCCGCTCGGCCTCGGCCCGCAGCTCGGTGATCTGGGCGAAGATCTCGTTGGAGAGGTCCCGGGCTTCCGCCTCCCGCATCGAGCGCAGCGCCAGCATTTCATTGCGCTCCGGTGTCTGTCGCGCTCCCGTCCGCAGCGGGAGACTGATGCCGAGCATGAGCGTGGCCATGTCGGTGTACTGCGGACGCTGGCCATAGGCCGCCGCGATCATCAGGTCGGGCCAGGAAGCACGTCGCGCGGCGCGGTAGGCCGCATCGGCGGCATCAATTCGCGCCCGGGCGGCTTCCAGGGCAGGGCGCCGGGCAACCGCCAGAGTCATGAGCGAATCCGGGGCGGGCAGGGGAAGGGTGGTCTCGGGGAGGTCCAGCGCCGGGACCGCCGCCTGAGCGCCGCGTCCCAGCAGCGCGTTCAGGCGGGCGGCCACGGCGAGCCGCTCGGCTTCGGTCGTGGCGATATCCGCCGTCATCCGGGCCACCGCCACCTGGGCCTGCAGCACGTCCTGTTGCAGGCCGGTACCGACGGTGTACCGGGTCTGGGCCGTCTGCAGGAAATCGCGGAGCAGTCCCCGGGTGGCGGCCATCCGGACGAGAGCCCGGTCCAGGTAGGCCACGCGGTAGTAGGAGACCGCCACCCGGGCGGCCACCTGGGCGTCGAGGTCGCGGGAATCGAGACTTGCGGCCAGCGCCAGGTGCCGCTGCTCGTCCCGGCGGCGGCTCAGAGTCCCCGGCCAGGGGATCATCTGGGAGAGCTGCACCTGGTTCATGGTCATGGGCTCGGCGGTTCCGAATCCGTCGAGTGGCCGGTTCATCAGCCCCAGGGTGAGCTGTGGATCGGGCAAGGCCCCGGCGGGCGCGACCCGTTCCGCCGCGGCATCACCCCGCAGGCGCGCGGCCTGAAGCATCGGATTCGCGCTCCGGGCTGCCTCGAGCGCCGCCGGGAGACGAAGCGTGTCCGATACGGGGTGTTGGGCAGCTGCCGGGCGGCGTGCCGTCAGCAGGATGGCCACGCCCGTCACAAGGGTCGTGAACAGCCGGCCCGGCCGAGGTTCCGGCTTTCGCCGTGCCGACCTGGTCCATTCCCGGAATGGACCGGTCCGGAGTTTCGGTTGCATGCAGATCCCCTCCCGTGAGCATCACGGGGTGCACAGGTCAGCGCGCCCCGCCGAGTGCGGGGTGCGGCCGTACGAGGATCAGTTGTTGGGGGGTGGGGTCGGTGGCCCGGTGCCGGGCAGGAGGAGGAGCGGTACGGGATCGGTGAGCGGGCGTTCGGCCGGGGCGCCGGCGACGGTCCAGGTGGGCGCGGCTCCTGCCTGGGCCGCGGACACTGCCACGCAGCCCGCCATGACGCGGCAATCCTGGCCGGAGTGGCCGCAGTCGGTGTGACGGTGGCTCTCCGCGAGAAACGCCGGGCGGTGATCAGGTCCGTGATGGCAGGCCATGGCCGACTGGGCCAGAGACGCGGTTGCCGGTTGGGCCATGAACGCGGTTGCTGCCGCCAGCATGACGAGGGCGGACAGGAACCGACGGAAGCGCCGGGGCAGCCGGAGTGGCCGGGTCGGGAACGTCATCGCATCAAGTCTATGATCCCGGAGCCGGCCGCGCCACTCCCGGGAACAAGGAATTCGTGGGGACCGGCTGAAGTTTCCTTCATTCTCCGGGGCCGGCACCGGTATAATTGATATGGCCTTTCACCAGCTCTGGAGGACACCATGACCCGCTGGCTCGCGCTTGCTCTTGCCGGTGCCGCCCTGGCCGGCCCGTCGGCCGTGCCCGCCGCCGGCCAGGTCCAGATCACCGAGTGGACGGTGCCCTGGGCCGATTCCCGTCCCCGGGATCCGTACGTCGCGCCGGACGGGCGCGTCTGGTTCGTCGGCCAGGCGGGGAACTATGTCGCTGTGCTCGATCCGGGGACCGGTCAGTTCCGCCGCTACGAGATCGATGCGGGGACCCATCCGCACAACCTGATCGTCGCGCCGGATGGCAAGGTCTGGTATGCCGGCAACCGGAACGGCATGATCGGACGGCTGGATCCGAAGGACGGCTCGATCACGCGCTTTCCGATGCCCGACGCCATCCGGGACCCGCACACGCTGGTCTTCGACGGCCGCGGCCACATCTGGTTCACGGCGCAGCAGTCGAATTACGTCGGCCGGCTGGACCTGGCGAGCGGGGAGGTCAGGCCCATCAGCATCGAGACGCCCAACGCGCGTCCTTACGGGATCAAGCTGGATTCGAAGGGGACCGTCTGGGTGGATCTGTTCGGGGTGAACCGGATCGCGCGCATCGATCCCGCCACGTTTGCCGTCCGGGAGTACCAGTTGCCCGAGGCGAGGGCGCGCCCGCGCCGGATGGCGATCACCTCGGATGACATGATCTGGTACGTGGATTATTCCCGCGGCTACCTGGGACGGCTGGACCCCGCAAGCGGCGCGGTGAAGGAATGGGCCAACCCCGGCGGAGCGCGGTCACTCCCCTACGGCATGGCGGTCGACGATCAGGACCGCCTCTGGTTCGTGGAAACCGGCCTGCGGCCCAACCGGCTGGTCGGATTCGATCCGAAGACGGAGAAGTTCATCGGGCTCACACCGATCGAACCCAGCGGCGGGCTGACCGTGCGCCACATGTACTTCCATCGGCCCACAGGACTGCTGTGGTTCGGGACCGACGCGAATACGATCGGCGCGGCGAAGGTCGGGGCGGGGGCGATCTAAAGAAGGCGGAAGGACGGAAGGGCGGAAGGATGGGAGGGCGGAAGGATGGGAGGGCGGAAGGATGGGAGGGCGGAAGGATGGGAGGGCGGAAGGATGGGAGGACGGGAGGACGGGAGAGTGAGGCCGGGGTCAGGCCTTCCTTCTTTCCGTCCTCCCGCTGTTTCGACCGGTCGCCGCGTGGAGCCAGACGCCGACAAGCACGAGCCCCGCGGCCCGGATGGCATCGACGCCGACATGGCCGAGTCCGAGCGTGCGGCTCATGGGCACGGCGGTGAACCAGTAGTACAGCCCGCCGGCGGCGGCGGCCGAGAAGAGCAGGGCCCGGGGGGCGGCGAGGTTGAGCACCCAGACGACCAGCACCGTGGCGAGGAAGCCGGCGGCGGCGTACAGGGCCATATGGGCGAAGACATGTCCGGCCGTACCCGGGCCCCCGTCCTGCAGGGTACCATACCCGGCCACGAACCCGGGGAAGGCTGCGGCAAAGATCCCATACGGTGTGAGGAGCCAGTTGAGCTTCCCCGGGCGCCGGTCGGCGCGCTGGATCGAGAGCAGGAGCGATCGCTCCGGGTCGAGGTCGATGCAGGCGCGGGAGGTACAACGGCTGCAGGGCAGGCAGCGGGGATTCTCGATGTTGATCAGCGGGCGCTGTCCGTAGAGCCGCTCCACCGGGAGCACGGGACAGAGCAGGTTGCAGAATCCCGCCTTGACGTCCCAGGCCGTGCCCATGACCAGCGCCATCACGGCGACACCGCCGATCAGGGCGGCCAGGGCCGGGCCATGGTTGTTGAAGAGAAAGCGCCGCGCCGGGACCAGCACCGCCAGCAGAGTGAGACCGGCCACGGCCGCGACCGGTAACAGGTCCCGGGTGAGCCGGCGCCTTCCGGCAAGCCCGTTCCCGGCCAGGTTCAGGGTGGCGAGCGGGCAGACGGCCCGCCAGAGCGCGGGGCTCAGGAAGAAGCTCGCGGGCAGCAGCGGAATCACCACGTTCCACAGCAGCGTCAGTGATCGCTCCGGCCGGAGCACCAGGCCGGCGAGGAGCACGACGAGCGCGGCCACGCCCGCCACCTGCGCCACGCGCCAGGGCCAGGGCGTGCTGTTCGGGATGCGTCCGGCCGGCTGTGCCACGAAGACCGTCCTGTCCGGCTGATTCGATTCAGGGTTGGCGTCCTGTACCGCCGAGGGCTCACTCGCCGCCCCCTGTCACCTCTCCCCTCTCACCTCATCGCTCCCTCACCGGTCACCGCCCCTCTCCCTTCTCTCTTCTCCCTTCTCTCTTCTCCCTTCTCTCTTCTCTCTTCTCTCTCCCTCACCCCCAACCCCTGAGCTGCCGGATGTAGTCATGCAGGGCCAGGAACTTCTCGTACACCGGCACGCCCTTGCGCTTCTGGCCCAGTTCGGCAAACAGCTCCCGGAGCCGGCCGCGGCGGGTGACGTAGAACCGGAAGGTCTCGGCGAAGTCCTCCTGGGGATGTCGGGAGGCGTAGGCGGTCACGTAGTTGGTGGGGGCGATGGCGACCCGGCGGCGCTGGAAGTAGACCCAGGTATCGTCCATCCCCCGGTAGGCCTTGTCGACCTGGCCGAAGGTCCGGCGGAACCGCGGGGTCCGGGTCCAGTGCCAGTGGTGATAGAGAAAACTGTGGCCCAGTTCGTGGCAGATCAGGCCCACGAGGAGGGTCCAGGGAATCTCGTCGCGGCGGCGCTGGCCGGTGACGTAGCGCTGCTCGATCTCGACCACCTTGGGGTATCTCGGATCGACCCCGCTGATGCCGGGGCGGAGCAGCACCCGGTAGCCCCAGTCGCGGATGTGCGAGACCATGAGCAGCCGGCGGACCCGCCGGGTGGCGCGGGGAATGAGGCTCTGGCCGGTGGCATCCTTGCCGCACCAGGGACAGGTGTTCATCCAGTCGTCGACGCCGCGGGCGCAGTGCGGGCACTCGCCCTCGAACCGGTCTTCTTCATCCCAGGCCTGATCCCGGCCGCACCAGGGGCAGAAGGCCATGGGGTACATCACCCCTCCACCGCAGCCCCAGTCGCAGCGGGCGTCCATCCGGAAACCCTTGGGGGCCTTGAGCGGCTCTTCGCTGGAGACGCCCTCCTCGTAGATGTCCACTCCGCACCAGGGGCAGTTGCTGTATTTGTCGCTCACCACCCAGCCACAGTTGTAGCACTCCGCCCCGGTGATGTTGCTGGTGTCGCCCCAGCGCTGGGCGCGGGCGCAATTGGGGCAGTAGCGCCAGAACCGTTCCAGCGCGTTGCCGCAGATGCACCGGACCTCCGGCCGCGGGAGCGGCTCGCGGCGGCGGGGGCGGGGGCGGCGGGGACGGGAGGGTTTGGCCACAGGGGAATGAGTGAGAAGTGAGAAGTGAGAAGTGAGAAGAAAGAAGGGAGAAGCAAGAAGGGAGCCGTACGAAGGGGACTGGAGAGCCGGGACGTCCTTCCCGCGTCCCGCTTCCTACTCCTTGCTCCGCTTCACCGCCTCATCCACGATGCGCTGGATGAACTTGTAGTAGTCCAGGCCGGCTTTCTCCGCCGCGTTGGCGACGTCATGGCCATAGCTGATGAACGGGTTGGCGTTGGCTTCGATGAACCAGACCTCCCCTTCCGGCGTGAGGCGCACATCGAGCCGGGCGTAGTCATGGAGCCACAGCGCCCGGTAGGCCAGCAGGCAGGTCTCCTCGATCCGGGCCCGGGCCGCCCGGGAGATCGGTCGGGCGAACACGTTCTTGATGCCGCGCCGCTCCCGGTAGGGCTCATCCCACTTGGCGAACTGGGTGGCGATGCGCTCCTCCGGCTTGGTCTTGCGCTTGTCGAAGACCATCTCCGTGATCGGCAGAATGTCGACCTCGTCGCCGTTCCCCATGAGGCTCACGTACAGTTCCCGGCCCTCGATGAACTCCTCCACGATGGCCGCCTGCCGAAAGCGCTCGTGAATGAAATCCACCCGCTCGGTCAGGGCTTCCCGGTCCTGAACCACGGAAGCGTGGGCAATGCCGGCGGACGCATCCGACTGCAGCGGTTTGACGATCAGGGGAAACCGCAGATCCGGACCCTGACCGACCGACTCGTCGACCCGGTAGGTGGCAAAACCGGGGACATGAATCCCGTGGTAGGCAAGCACCTTCTTGCTCATCGCCTTGTTGCGGGTAACGAGCAGCGCCAGCGGGGGAGAGCCGGTGTACGGATACCCTTCGGCTTCCAGTATGGCCGGGAGAAGGTAGTCCAGGTGCTCCTGGCCGTGAAACCCCTCCGCGCCGTTGAAGACCAGATCCGGCTTTACCTCGGCGAGGCTGGAAACCAGGAACTGCAGGTCGTCATGGATCCCGATCAGGAAGACCTCGTGCCCCAGATCCCGGAGAGTGTCCCCGATCTGATATTCCATCTCGGGCTCGTGCGTCGCCCAGATCTTGATCTCGCGCTCCATCTGCGCAAAATGTTCCGGGAGCCCCCACCCCTGGTAGGGCGTGTCGAAGACGATCGCGATGCGCATAGGTGATACATGATAAGGGGGAAGGTGGGAAAGTGAGGAGAGGTGAGGAGAGGTGAGGAGAGGTGAGGAGAGGTGAGGGCGGGTGGGGAGAGGTGGGGGCAGGCGGGGAGAGGCCTTCACCTTCCCGTCCCACGTCCCCCACCCCCACCACCCCCCCATGCCCACACCACACCCTCCAGCCCACACCACACCCTCCAGCCCACACCACACCCACCAGCCCGCACCTCACCCTCCTGCCCCCACCCCAC
>JBFXBG010000085.1:0-16784 GCA_050183505.1 Gemmatimonadales bacterium
TGGGCACGAGGTGGGTATGGGGACGCAGACGGGTCCCCTTCCCCGCGAGGGGTATGATCACTTGCATGCTCAGCTCCTTCCGTAGCGGTCTTCGAGGCGGACCAGATCGTCGAGCTCGGGGGTGGAGGCTTCCAGCACATCGCTGTCCTCGACCGCCTCGATCTGGTGAATGAGCGTGGGCGGGATGTGTACCGAATCTCCCGCCCGGAACGGCAGAGATTCGAGCGCCCCACCGCGCTTCACCCGGAGAATGAGCTCACCGCGAAGGACGTGCATCGTCTCGTCCTTGCGATTGTGATACTGCAGGCTGAGCACGTGGCCCTTCTTCACGTGCAGCAGCTTGCCCACATAGCGGTCGGTCCGGGCCCAGATGAGTTCGTACCCCCAGGGCTTCTCCACCTTGTAGGGAACCTCGGCCATCAGCGCTCCACGTTTCTGAGGATCAGGGATGAAGGCGCCGTCACGCACGCCCGGACACACACACCACAGCCGACGCAGCCTTCCGCCCGGATCACCGGGTTCCCGGCCTCGTCCATGACCAGGGCGGCTTCTCCGACCGGGCAGGCGCGGGCGCAGGCGCCACAGGCCGAGCCGTGGAAGGTGATACACCGTTCCGGCAGCAGTTCCAGCCGGCCCAGCCGGTAGCCCTGCCACCCCTGGTCCGGCACGGTGAGCGCATCGGTGGGACAGACCCTGGCGCAGGGCATGTCGGGACAGACCACGCAGGGCTGATAGCCCGGGTCGATGTAAGGTGTCCCGGCGGCAAATCCACCGTCGGGCGGCACTTTCATGATCGCGTGTGCCGGACAGGCAATGATGCACTCGCCGCAGCGGGTGCAGGCCGCCATGAAGCCCACCTCCGGCAAGGCCCCCGGTGGCCGGAAGTACTGCCTGGTGACCACCCGCTCCTCGGCCGACTCGAGCAGCTTCTCGAACCACTCACCGACCGCGTCGCGGAAGAAATCCCGACGGTTGCTGTCTGCCTGGCGGAACATGGGGGGAAACTAACGGGCCCGGGGGCGGACGGGCAGCGGTCCGGCGGGCAGGAGACAGGGTCGGCCCCCCGGGCTCCACGTGGGTGGCACGACAGGTGTTAGGGCCGGGCCACGGTCGGCTCCTCTGACCCGGCGAAGCACCTGCCCGCCCCGTCCGGCAGTCCCCGGGTGAAGAACCCTTCATCAACTATTCCCGATCCCTTCAGTCATTCTTCCGCAGTGTACCCGCGACGGCTGTCTCACCGGCCCGTCTCTACTTCGCCAAATAGCGGTGTCCGTTCCTGACCGGCTGCAAGGGCCGTGGACGGATTCTGCGCGGAGGCCGTATGGTGCGACTGCGCACCCCAGGCGGGAGTCCTGCCCATTCCAGCAGGCTCCCAAGGCTGGCCCCGGCGTCGAGGCCCGCCCCTCCTTCCTCCACCCGCCCGCGACTGCCGCGTCGTATCGCGGGTCCGGACGTCGAGCCTGCCGCCGCCTGGGACGTGGGTTCTGAATTCCTGGTCCTCAGTCCCCGGCTCTCGGGTCTCGGTCCCCGGTCCTCAGTCCTCAGCCCTCCAACCGGGAGCAGAGTCCCGGCATCTGCGGCGGACCGGTTTCACACCGGCGACATGCTCCCATGAGACGAGTCGATCGTCGGACATTCATCAAGCGGGCGGGTGCCGTCTCCGCAGCGGCCGCGGCCGCGGCCGCCTTGCCCGGTTTCACGCCGCCCGCGGCGGGACCGGCCTGGATACCGGCGCCCTGCAGATTCTGCGGGGTCGGGTGTGGGCTGCTTGTCGGGATCCAGGGTGGGCGGGCCGTGGCGGTGAAGGGAGACCCGGACTCCCCGGTGAGCGGGGGCACGGCCTGCGCCCGGGGGTATAATGCCGTCGAGGCATTGTACGGGAACGACCGGATCCGGCACGCCATGGTGCGTCGCGGTGGGGCACTCGTTGCCGTGCCCCTCGCGGAAGCCCTTGACCTCGTGGCCCGCCGGCTTCAGGAGACCACCGCCAAGCACGGCAAGGACAGCGTGGCCGTGTACGGCTCGGCCCAATGGAGTATCCCCGACGCCTACGTCGCCTCGAAGTTGTTCAAGGGTGCCCTCGGCACGAACAACATCGAGACGAGCTCACGGCTGTACGCCGGCAGCACCATGGCTGGCCTCCGGAGCAGCTTCGGACTCGACGGCGCCATCGGGTGTTACGCGGACATCGATCACGCCGACATCATCGTACTGTGGGACATCAACCTGGCGGAGACCGACCCGGTCCTGTTCTCGCGCATGCTGGATCGAAAGCGACGGGACCCCGCCGTCAGGATCATCAGTCTGTCCACCCGCACGACCCGGACCAGCTACGCCGTCGATCGCAGCCTGCTCTTCCAGCCGCACGCGGCCCTGGCCATTGCCAACGGCATGTGCCAGGAGATCGTGCGCCGGGGATGGACCGACGCCGCGTTCATCGACCGGCATGTCGCGTTCAAGCGTGGTGCGGTCGAAATCGGTCAGGGGCTTACCGGTGATTCACTGGTCGGAGACCGGCCGGTCGATGCTACCCGGGACGACTACGAGGCCTTCCTGGCGGACTTCCGGCCGGAGCGGGTGCAGGAGTTGTCCGGCCTGCCGGCGGCGGATATCCGCTGGCTGGCATCCCTCTACGGCGATCCGCTCCGGCGGGTGATGTCCCTCTGGGGACGGGGCATCAACCAGGATATCCGGGGCACCTGGACCAACAACGCTCTTCACAACCTGCACCTGCTGGTCGGGAAGATTGCCACGCCGGGCAACGGGCCCTTCGGCCTCACCGAGCAGCCGAGCGGCGGGTGCGGGGTGCATGACGCGGGAAGCCTGACGGACACGCTGCCCCGGGGGACCGTCGCCAATGCGGACGACCGCCGCCGCGCGGCGGAGATCTGGAACGTCCCGCTCGATCGGATCGACCCGAGCCCGGCGGCACCGGTCCTCGGGATGTTCCGTCGACTCGAGCGGGGAGACATTCGGTTCCTCTGGATCCAGGCCACGGATCCCATGCTGAGCCTGCCGAACCTGGACCGCTATCGTCGCGCCGCGGCGCAGCCGGACCGGTTCCTGGTCGTTTCAGAGGCCTATCCCACCCCCACCACCGATGCGGCCGATGTCGTGCTTCCCGCGGCCATGTGGTTCGAGCGGGAGGGCCTGTACGCCAACGTGGAACGCCGGATCCAGCACTTCGACCGGCTCGTGGCACCGCCTGGAGATGCCACCGGCGATGCCTGGTTGATGGTCGAAGTCGGCCGCCGGCTCGGTTTCGGCGAGCTCTTCCCGTATGACCCCCGCCGGCACGTGGAGCAGATCTGGGAAGAGTACCGCCGTTTCCACGCCGACTCGCCCACCACCCTGCCTCCGATCAGCTCCCTCCGGGCACAGCCCGGCGTGCAGTGGCCCTGCGCGGCGGGCCGTGAGACCGAACGGCGGTACAACACGGCACTCGATTCCGCCGCCGTGAGCGCCAGAGGCGATTTCGACTTCTACGGCCACCCGGACCACCGGGCCTGGATCTGGCTCCGCCCCTGGGAACCCGCCGCCGAGGCTCCCGATCGCGGGTACCCGTTCTGGCTCACCTCGGGCGCGGTACTCGAGCACTGGGGCGGCGGATCGATGACCCGGCGTATCCCGGGGCTGCATCGCGCGCTGCCGCACGCCTATGTCGAGATCAACCGCGAGGATGCGCGCCGGCTCGGCATCCGCGACCGTGAGACGGTCCGCCTCGTGAGCCGTCGGGGAACGCTCCAGCTCGAAGCCCGCATTGATTACCGCTCCCAGCCGCCGCGCGGCCACCTGTTCGCCCCGGTCTTCGACGAAAACCTGCCCGTCAACCGGCTGATGCTCGACGCCGCCTGTCCGCTGTCGGGTCAGCCGGACGGGAGCAAGTGCGCCGTCCGGCTGGAACGCCTGCCGGCCGGACCGGTAACGCCATGAGCTCTCCCGGGTCACGCCCCGCGGCGATCGCCATGGGCGCGCTGCTGATCGCGTCCGCCGCCACGGCGACGGCGGCGACGGTTGCCGCGGTACGCCGGGCGGCGGTCGCCCGGGCGGCGAAGGCGCCCACCGCACCGGTGCCGTTGCTCGCGGCCCCGAACCAGCCGATCGCGGGCGAGGCCGATGTCTTCCGGACAAGTCCCGCCATCCTGGCCATCGAGCCGACCGATCCCCGGCAGCGCACGGCCCACCCGCGGAACCTCAGGACATTCCGCTTCCTCAGGGCGTACCCCGGCGCGCCTCCCCGGATTCCGCACGGGCTCAGTCAGGACGAGTTCCGGACCGGCGCGTGCCGTTCGTGCCATGCCCGGGGTGGCTACTCCCGGCGGTTCGCCGCGTACGCACCGGTGACACCGCACCCCGAGCTGGGCATGTGTCTGCAATGCCACCTGGGGGAAGACCGTGTGATGGGACTCGCCCCACCCGATGCGGATCCCAACGCCCGCTGCCCTCTGTGCCACGGCCGGAGCGGCGGCCCCCCGCTGCCCGAAGCCGCCTCGACCTGGCCGGCAACGGTCTGGCCCGCCTTGCCGGCGCGCATCCGCGACCGGCCTCCGCCGCCGATCGCCCACGATCTGCAGCTGCGGGGAAACTGCCTGGCCTGCCACTCCGGGCCCGCGGCCGTGGCGGAAATCCGCTCCCACCCGGGTCGGGCCGACTGCCGGCAATGCCACGTCACCGTCGATCCCACCGTGGAGGCATTCGCCCACCGGCCATGGAACGTCGCCTCGACCGCCGGGGAGGGACCATGAGCCGTTGGGCCGGCAGGATCCTCCTGCTGCACCTCGCGTCGGCCTGGCTGGTCTCAGGGTGCCGGACGGGCCCGCTGGTACGACACGACCGGCCGGCGGAGACGGTCCTGGTGGTTGATTCCGCCACGAGAGCCCGCAATGCGACGCGGGAACCCGGCGTACTGGGAACCGTCGAGGGAGTGCCGGTGGAAGACTGGAGCGGACCGGGGCATCGGATGTTCGAGGTCGCCCGCCGCACGGCGGCTCCCGATGCCGGGCATGCCCGCCAGTTCGGTACGGTCCTGTTGTCGATCGCACTGCGGGACCGCGCGGCCGGTCTGACGCAGTACCCCTGTACCGCCTGCCACCAGAGCCGCAGGGTCGTCATGGAAAACCGGCGGATTGCCGACGCACACCAGAACATCCAGCCGGTCCACCCCGCTCAGACCGGGGCGGTCTGTGCCACCTGCCATGCGCCGGAGAACGTCGGCCTGCTGTTGCTGCTCGACGGCCGGCGTGTCGGCCTGGACGAGAGCTACCGCCTGTGCGCGGAGTGTCATTTCGCCCAGGTCACCGCCTGGGCCGGGGGCGGTCACGGCAAACGGCTGGACGGCTGGCAGGGGCGCCGTGTGGTCATGGCCTGCCCGGACTGCCACGATCCCCACCGCCCGGCCCTGCAGCCGCGGATTCCCTTCCGCGCGCCCCACCTCGCGCGAACCCGGAACGAGGACCGGCCATGAGTGACGATCGCGTTCGCGGCAAGCCGGCGGGCGATGAAAACGCGACGCTCCTGCAGAAGCGGGTCGGCCGCCGGGGCGCCGTGGGGATGATCCTGGCCGGCGCGGCCGCGGGCGCGGCGGCGCTCAACGCCTGTGCGCCGCTCAGCGCCGAGACGGCGGAGGAGCGCGAGGTGCGGCTGCTCGCCTGGCGGGAGTACATCAAGGGCAACTACCGGTTCATGACGGACGAGGAACGGGCGGAGACGATCGCCCGCCTCGAGCGGCTTGCCGAACTCAAGCGCGGTGAAGACGTGGAGATCCACACCACCGGGGCGCAGCCCGGCGTGATATTCGGCTACGCCTTCAACATCTCGAAGTGCCAGGGGTTCCGCAGCTGCGTCGAGGCCTGCATCAACGAGAACAATCTCGATCGGCGGGCGGCGACGCAGTACATCCGTATCTTCGAAATGGAGGACGGGGAGGTCAATTTCGACGAAGCCGACGCGACTTTTCAGCACGAGGTGCCGGCCGAAGGACATTTCTACCTCGGCACGCAGTGCTTCCAGTGTGCCGACCCCCCGTGCACCCGCGTCTGTCCCGTGGGCGCGACGTGGCAGGAACCGGACGGCATTGTCGTCATCGACTACGACTGGTGCATCGGTTGCCGCTACTGCATGGCCGCCTGCCCCTACTGGGCCCGGCGGTTCAACTGGAGCGATCCCGAGGTACCCGCCGCGGAGCTGAACCCCAACCAGCACTACCTGGGTAACCGGGCCCGCAGGCGGGGCGTGGTGGAGAAGTGCACCTTCTGCATCCACCGCACCCGCGAGGGCCGGCTGCCGGCCTGCGCCGAGGCCTGCCCCACCGGAGCCCGGATCTTCGGCAACCTGCTGGACCCGGACTCCGAGATTCGATGGGTTCTGGCGAACAAACATGTCTTCCGTCTCAAGGAGGACCTGAAGACGGAACCGCGCTTCTGGTATTTCACCGACTGAGGCAGCCGTGCATCTGGGGGCGTTTCTCCGTACCGCGTTGACCTCGGCCACGACCGGTGGCCGCCGGTACCATCTGTGGATGGGCACGCTGACGGCGATCATGCTGGTCGGCGCCTACGCCTATTCCCTCCAGTTGCGGTACGGTCTCGGGGTCACGGGCATGAGCGACCATGTGAGCTGGGGACTCTACATCTCCAATTTCACCTTCCTGGTCGGCCTGGCCGCCGCCGCCATGATGCTGGTGCTCCCGGCCTACATCCTGGAGGACGTCGACTTCGGCCGCGCGGTGCTGCTGGCGGAAGGCGTAGCCGTGGCCGCCCTGGTCATGTGTCTCGGGTTCGTGGTGGTCGACCTCGGCGGCCCTCAGCGGGGCTGGCACCTCATCCCCGGCCTCGGATTCCTCAACTGGCCGCGGTCGCTCCTGTCCTGGGACGTGATCGTATTGAACGGGTACCTGGCGCTGAACCTGGCCATCCCGTTCTACATCCTGTACTCCCGCTACACCGGCCGGCCGCCGGCCAAGAACAAGTATCTGCCCTGGATGTACATCTCGGTGATGTGGGCGGTCAGCATCCACCTGGTCACCGCGTTCCTCCTTGCCGGCCTGCCCGCTCGGCCGTTCTGGAACACCGCGCTGCTGGGACCGCGGTTCCTTGCCTCGGCGTTCACCGCCGGCCCGGCGTTCATGATCCTGCTCCTCTGGTTCGTCCGCCGGAATACCAGCTACCCCATCGCCGACTCGGCTTTCTCCAAGCTCGCGTTGATCACCGCGATCACGGCCCAGGTGAATCTCATCATGCTCGGCAGCGAACTGTTCTACAAGTTCTACTGGCCGACCGAGCACGGCATCAACGCCCGCTACCTCTTCTTCGGACTGGGCGGACACGACGCCCTGGTGCCGTGGATCTGGGCGGCGATCGGAATGAACGTCCTGGCGACGGCAGCTCTCATGGTGCACTCGATCCGCCGCAATCCGCGGTGGCTCATTCCGGCATGTGTGGTGCTCTTCGTCGCCATCTGGATCGAGAAGGGGATCGGCCTGGTGATCCCGGGCTTCATCCCCTCGCCGCTCGGTGAGATCGTCGAGTATACCCCCAGCTGGGTCGAGCTCAGCGTCACCGCCGGCATCTGGGCCCTGGGCCTGTTCGTCCTGACCGTCCTGATCCGGGTGGCCCTCCCGATCGAACTCGGCGAGGTGCGCAGCCCATACCTGGAAGAACCCGCGGCGCCGCGGATGGTCCGCCCGCGCAGCACCCGGCCGCGGTGGGAAGACGTCCGGCCGGTCCGGACACGATGAAGCACCGGTGGCAACCGCGCCACCAGCTCTTTCTTTTGTGAGGTGAGGGACATGACCAGACACAGGCCAAACGATACGCGGTATTCCTTCGCCGCGCTCGCGGCAGGGCTGATCGCCGGGGCGGGGCTGGCCGGCGCGCTGTTTCTCGCCGGAGTGGCGACTCCGCTGGCCGGAGTCGCCGGTCTGGCCCTGGGGCTGCTCCTCGCGTCGTCCATCAAGTACGCCGACCAGTGGGAGAAGGCGGTGGTCCTGCGGCTCGGGAGCTACCGCGGCCTCCGCGGCCCCGGCTACTTCGGCATCATCCCGATCCTGGACCGGGTGGCCTACACCATCGATCAGCGGATCAGGACCGCCGCATTCGGCGCCGAATCCTGCCTGACCCGAGACACGGTTCCGGTGAATGTCGACGCCATTGCGTTCTGGATCGTCCGCGATGCCGAACGTGCCGCGCTCGAGGTGCAGGACTATGACGAGGCCGTCATTCTCTCGGCGCAGACCGCGCTGCGGGACGCGATCGGCAAACACGACCTGGCCGAGTTGATCCAGTCGAGGGTCGAACTCGGGCATGGGCTGAAGGTGGCGCTGGAGCAGAAGATGGCGACCTGGGGGATCCAGGTGCAGTCGGTGGAGATCCGGGACGTCATCATCCCGGCGGGGCTGGAAGATGCCATGTCCCGCCAGGCCCAGGCGGAACGCGAGCGGCAGGCCCGTATCATCCTGGGGACCGCCGAGACCGAGATCGCCCACAAGTTCGTGGAGGCGGCGGATTCCTACCGCAATCACCCCGACGCCATGCAGCTGCGGGCGATGAACATGCTCTACGAGAGCATCGTCAAGCGGGGCTCGCTCATGGTCGTCCCCTCGGGCCTGGCGGACTCGCTCAACGTCCCCTCCCTGATGGGTGCGGCCGGTGCGGCCACGCTGTTGCCCAAAGTCGGCGGCATTGACGGCACCGTGTCCGCCGAAGACATGCCCGCGAAGGCCACCGGCCCCAGGGGGCCGGACACGGGCGGAGGAGCAGCGAAGGACCGCTGAACCGCGGGCGGTACCGGCTCAGCCTCCCGGGATGTTCCTCCCGTGGCAGGCGGCGCACATCTGGGGATTCCGGCGCCGGAGCCGGTCGGGGTCGAAGCCGGGACCGTGCGGATTGAACCGGCGCCCGCCCTGGGCCGAGTGGCAGGTCAGGCAGTCCCGTTCGGAGTGGCAGGCGACACAGGACTCGATGTTCTGGCGTGCCGCCACCCCATGGTTGAGGGCGTACGCACCGTCGGCATCGTGAAACCCCTGGCGCAGCTGCCCCGACGATACCAGCCCGGCCTGCTCATGGCAGGTGAGGCAGATTGCCCCCTGGTTATGGCAGTTGGCGCAGTCCACCTGCCGGTTGAACGCCGCGGCCGGGTGCCGGGTGAGCCAGCCTGCCGGGTGGTAGTCCCCGTCGGCCCCCGGGTTCGGACGGTGGCACTCCAGACACTCGACACGCGCGTGGCAGGCATTGCAGGTGCCGGGAGCCGACCGGGCCGGAGACGGATGCCGGTCGACCCATCCCGGGCCATGGTAGCCCCCTTCCTTCAGCGGAATGCGCGCCCCGATACCGCGTCCCGCTCCACTGTCGGCCAGTGCCAGAACGATGGCCGGCCGGTTCCGATGGCAGACGATGCAGCTTTCCCTCGTGTGACAGAAGGCGCAGCTACGGGCCGCCTGGCGCGCGGCGATTGTCCCATGCCGGTTGAGGAACGCCGATGCGCGGTGGGATTCCGGCGCCTCCAGCGTGGCGCTGATCGCCAGGGAACGGGGATCCGGACGCAGCGACTGGATCGCCTTCACCTCCGGAGCATTGACGTGGCACTGGGCGCAGAAGTCCCGGGCGTGACAGACCGCGCAACTCCGGATACTCCGGCCGGCGAGCTCGCCGTGACCCGCGCCGGACGGAAAACTCCGTTCCTCGTGCGAGGCGGGTCTGGGGAACTCCGCGATCCGGGCCGGCGTCAGAGCCGCGGCTTCCGCAAGGACGAGGTGACAGGTCGCGCAGGCGGTGTCCGGGGCGGAGAAATGCGACGCGCGAACCCCGTGGCAGGCCAGGCACTGCGCCGGAATCGTGCGGCGGACCGTGAGCCAGGCGGCCCCGGCGGGAATGTGACATTCCCGGCATGCCAGGACGGAGTCAGCGGGGAGACGCCGGCCGGACGCCGCATCGTGCTCGGCATGGCGGAACCGGAGGTTGGCGGCCGGGCGCAAGATCGAACGAGACCAATCGACCTTTCGCTCGACCGTTCCGTCGTGGCAGACCGCGCACACCTCCGGTGAGGGAAACACCGGACGCCCCGGATCCCTGATGCCGGCGTGACAGCCCCCGCACTCCGGGAACACCTGCCGGTGCTTCTCGTGGCTGAACGTATCCCGGCGGTGCGGAACCGCTGGCCCGCCGAGCCCGCCGAGCATGAGGGCGAGGCCGGCGGCGACGGAGACGGACGTGCGGTTCATCGGCGTCCCTCCCTCCGGACCGCCGGCGGCAGCGGCAGACGATCGAGACTCGAACCGATGACCCAGGCGATGCTGGCGCTGAGCCGCGTGTGCGACCAGTCGATCGCCGAGGCATCCGGCCGGCGGCGGTTCTCTTCGTAGCGCGTGGCCCGCAGGCCGATCCGCAACCGTTCATTGGGCCGCAGATCCACCGCCAGACCGTACCAGGTCAGGGCCGGATCCTCCACCCGGTACTCCAGCGGCCGGACCTGGTAACCCCCCTCCGCCGTCAGACCCACCTTCCTGCCCGGCCTGAAACTCACACTTCCGTCCACGCCCCGGGTGGACGCACCGGGGCCGAACGCCGCCTGGTATCCGGCGTCCAGGCTCACTCGCGGTGAAACGGCGTAGCTCCCGCCGGCGTTCCAGCGCCAGCCCCGGGTCTCGACTCGAAGCAGAGGCGTTTCCGCTTCCGCGTCCGGATACCAGTAGCGTTCACCCCAGCCGTGCAGTGTCAGGCCGTCCAACGGCGAGATCCAGGCATACCCGTTGACCGCCGAGTACGGGAGAGGACTGAACGCGCCCCAGAGGGTCCAGAGATCGAAATAGGGACGGTAGCGGCGGACACCCGCCGCTCCGCCGAACCGGCGTGCGCCGTAGCGGACCGTCAGATCGGCGCTGCCCCACCAGCCCCACGCCAGGTCATAGTCGGCGCCCCCGGTCACGCTCCATCCGCGGAACGGGCGCAGAGTGGTGGACAGGGCCACCCGCTCGGAAACGAAGTTCCGGGTCTCCCGATCCACTTCCCGCACATAGTCCAGCCTCGCATCGACCGCCGGGCGCCGCCATTCGACCGCCCCCGCGACCAGCAGCTGGCGCCTGCGCGGCTGGAAGTCGTCGAGCGGATTGAGAGCCTCGCTGGTCACCGGCAGCGCGGCACCCCGCGCCAGGCCGAATCCCGCATAACCGATCGCGGTGAGTCCCGACCCGGGAAAGCCGTAGGCCAGACGCACTCCGTCATAGCCGTAGGAGCCGAGTCGTCCGCGCTCGCTCTGCCGGCCCAGCCGGGCCACCAGACGGTCGGGAGCATACTCGACGTAGGCCTCGTTCAACTGCAGCGCGGGATCCGTCCCGGGCCATACGTCGGCATTGCCCAGGTCAAAGCCCGCGCGGCCGTTGGCCCGCAGGCTCAGGCCGCGGACCCCGAACCCCCAGGCCGTGATATCGGCGCTGGTCACCAACGGCACGCCCAGGCGCACCGGACCGGGGCGGTAGAAGACGCAGGTGGGCTGCCCCCCGCAGGTCACCGCGTGGCCATCCGGGGTTTCCAGGTTGCCGCCGGGCCCGGTCACGACCTGGCCGACCGGAATGCTGTCCTGCTGCAGGCCGCGGTAGTCGACGCGCTGCACCCGGGTGTCGAGCCGCAGCAGGTACTCCTGAGCCACGCCCGTGGTCGGGAGCGCGAGCACGAGCATCAGCCCCAGCCGCAGGCGCGCCCTCATCCGGGCCTCCCGCTGCGGAGCAGCCTCGCGCGATAGCCGTCCGGGGTCGCCTGGAAATGACAGCTGACGCACTCCCGGCCGGGGTTGTGATCCGCCGCCGGCCCATGGCAGGCCAGACAAAAGGACCGGCTCGGGGTCAGGGCGGCGATCGCGGCGGTGGCGTGACAGGCGTCGCAGGCGACATGAACCCGGACGGGTGGCGCGTGGATGGAGAGGATGCTGTCGGTTCGATGACACGTCGCACAGGCGCGGCCGGCCTCGTGGTGCCGGTCGTGACAGCCCTGGCAGGTCGCGGCCGAGTCCACCGGAAGCAGCGTCAACGGCTGAGCGTGGCAGGCCGCGCAGCCGAGCTCGGCGTGGCGGGCATGGGGAAACGCCACCAGCCGGTGGTGGGCGGGCTCGCCCGCGGCGGCAATGGCGAGATCCCGCCCCATCGTATCGGGGAGGCCGGCCGGCGCGTGGCACCGAGCACAGTCGATCGAGGTCGGGTTCCGATGATGACAGGCCCGGCAGCCGTCTGGCGGCTGGAACGTGAGGACATCCCCCGACCGGCTGAGATGACAGGTCAGGCATTGCAGCGACGTGTGCCTGGCGTGAGGGAAGGTGTCGCTCGGCGGTCCCCGATCGGCGGGCAGGCCGGTCAGGCGGGCCTGGGCCGTTACCGTCCTGACCGGCGCCAGAGCCGTCGATCCCGCGGCCAGAGCCGCGATCAGGATGAACCCGGCCCGAGGCCGGCCGGCTATCCGGCCCCGAGACCGCCGGGCTTCGGACGCGTCCATGGGCGGCCCCACGGCGCTCTCCCGGGGTTCATCCACCGGGAGACGCCCGCGAGTGAGGGGAACGAAGCCGGCCCCGGCAAGCAGCATCCTACCGAGGCCGGCACTTGATCGAGACAACCGGACGGGACCTAGTGCGAGCCGGCCTGGCCTCCAACAGGCTGCATCGCCCTCGCATGGAGCAGCACTCGCTCCGTCCGCGGCGCCATTCGAAGCTGCCCGCTCCTCACGGCCGCCTGAATCCTGGAGAGCACCGGTTCCGGCGGCGCCGGCAGGAAGCTGCCGTAGTTGGCCAGCATGTCCGCGATCGACGACTGGAGCAGTGCCCGGTAGAGGAACGGGTTATGCACGCCGTGTGATCCATCCGGGTGCCCCGCCAGGGATTCGCCGAGCATCTGGGCGTTGAACAGGGCGCCCTTCGCCGGCGTGAGGATGGTATTGTACGGCGGGTTCGTAAAGTCGAGATCATTGGGTGCGTTCAGCTTGACCTTGGCCAGGTAGCCGTCGTCCACCGGATACGCATCCACGCTCTGATTGGCGTTCAGATCCATCCAGAGCGTGTTGACGTAGCCGTCGCGCTCATTCTCCATGAGGCCGAGCAGAGACGCGGCGACCGCTTCGCTGCCATGGCAGCCCGACTGGGTGCAGGCGGCCCAGGACCGGCTCGCCACGTCCAGGGCGCAGGCGTTGGTGTAGGTCGTGTCCACGACCGGTGGGCTCTTCTGCGACAGGCACGGCAGCGGATGGAAACTGTGGCCGGTGAACGAGGTCGGATTGCCGCCGGCGTCGACGCCGGTCAGCCGATTGACATGGCAGCCGGCGCAGAGCCGCGGGTTGGCACTCGAGCCGTGCGTCGCCAGGATCGCCGTCGTGTCATAGGTCGTCCCGGGTGGAAAGTACCCCGCCTCGCCGAAGAGCACCGGCCCCTGGGTGCCGTGCGGACCCCGGGAATTGTTGGCCGCCGGCTGGGGGCGGTTGTTGTGGCACTTGGTGCAGAGGTTCAGGTCCAGGACCGGCTGATCGATGGCAAAGCGAAGCTGACCCGGCAGGGGCAGGCCGTTCGAACCCTTGGCGCTGCCGTGCGGATCATGACAGACGACGCAGTTCTGCGGCAACAGGATACTGGTACCGAGTTCCTTGTACTCGGTATTCACGCCCCAGGCCGCCAGCGCGCCTTTCCCCTCGTGGCAGGGCTGGCAACTCGCATTGCCGGCCGGGTACGCATTCAACTCACCGTGCCGGGACGAGAGCCATTCCTTGAGGTAATTGTGGTTCTGGGAGGGACCGGCACCCTGGTGACAGGCGCCGCAGCTCGAATTCTTGATCGCCGCGGTATCCGCTGCCGTCGTATCCGAGGTCGGGTAGACGTTGGCGCTCGCGATGGGACGGTTAGCCACGATCGTGGGATTCTGCACGTGCGCGAATCCCGGTCCGTGGCAGCTTTCGCACTGGACGTCGTGGTAGGCAACATCCTTGACGTTGTCGTACCCGACGCTCGCCAAGGGCTGATTCCCGCGGGAATTGACTGTGTGGCACCCTTCGCAGAATCCCTGCGCCCCGGGGTTGGCCTGCAGATCGGCCCAGGCGTCGGCGTGCTTCGTCTGAACCCAGTCGATCTGCTGGCCCACGTGGCAGTTTCCGCAGGTCGTCTGGTTCTCCGCCGCCGAGAAGTACCCAAGGAAGCCGCTGGACGCATCCGGCGGCGGGTTGAACGGCGCCCGATCCCGATAGACAACGTCGGTGCAGGCGCCGATCCCGAGAATCAGGACAACACCCAGAAGCCCGGGGGCGGGCTTGAACCAGTGGAGAGCCATTGGGCCGCTCGCTTTTGAAGGGAATCTGCGACCCAGGGTATCGGAGAGATCGTGAAGAAGCGGCAGGGAATCCATGAAGGGTTTTTCCCTTCCGTTTCATGGTTCCCTCATACTTCGCGGCAGAAACGCGAAAAGGCGGAGAGGATGACGGTCGCACCCGCCGCCTGTCCGCCTGTCCGCCTGTCCGCCTGTCCGCCTGCCTGCCCGCCTGCCCGCCCTAAAACGCCGGCTCCACGCTCACCACCCAGCGGAGGCCCAGCCGGTCGGTCCGTTCCCGGGTGGCCAGATACGGACGGCTCACATAGAGCGGAAGGTCAAAGCGGGTCACGAAGCGGGTATCGCCGATCCGGTGGCCGATCCGAAGGCCGATACCGCCATCGGCGAAGAGGTTGAGCTTCTCACCCGGTCCTCCGCCGGTGAGGCTCGCATCGCTCAGGGCGGCATCGCCGAAGAGCGCGACCCCGACCGACTGGAACAGGTGGGCCCGGGGCCGATTCAACACCCGGCGCTCGAGCTCGGCATTGAGGGCGTATACCTGTTTGCCGCTCAGGTGCTGGTCATAACCCCGGACGTTGCCGTCGCCCGGCGTGTGGTAGTTCACGTCCTTCCGGACCAGGAGCCCGCCGGTCGACCGGGTGAACGGGTTGTAGAGCTGGCCATACGGGTCGGCGCCGCCGAGGTAGAGCTGGCGCTGCTTGACCACGGTGTGTTCGGCGGCCGTGCCGCCGGCATACCCCCGGATCGCCAGGGTGAGACTCCGGGTGAGCCGGCGCCGGGCAATGCCCTCGAGACGGCCCCGGAAAAACCCCTGGACATCATACCGGTCCTTCCGGCTGATGCCGGCGCCGGCATTGAGGTACTCCAGCCCGCCGCCCAGCGAGACCGTCCCGGTGAGCTGCCAGCCGCCCCGGGTGTCGGTCGAGGTCACATACATCTGTCCCTCGACGGTCCCGGCATCCTCATAATATCCCGGATCGAGATAGGCGAGATCGTCGGTCGCAAGCCAGCGGACGGCCACGCCACTCCGGGTCACCGGACCGTAGCCCAGGTGGTTCTTTTCCATCCGGTCGCCCTGGATCAGGACACTGGTGCGGCCCTCTTCCTTCATGAACTCGAACGTCTGGCTGGTGCGCGGGGAGCGCAACTGCACCGGGTTCTTCATGCGGAGGAAGACGCCCCAGTCCTTCGGATCGCCGCCGTCGTTGGCCCAGCCGGTGGTCCGGTTGATGGACGAGGTGTTCTGCTCGAACCGCCCCAGGTAATTGGACCGCCGGCGCCATCCCAGCGTGATCCCGCCGGCATCGTTATACCAAACCGTGGGGCCGTAGGCCGCGACCAGGCGGTCCCGCTCGCTCTCGGTGGAAAAGAACGTATCCAGCCGGTTCTTCTCGTTCCGGGAGACCGGGAAGAGACCGAAGAGAAAGGAGCGCCGGCGGTTGTTGAGCATGTTCCAGTCGTGGGTCTTCACCCCCGGATCCACCACGATTTCATTCGGCTTGTAGGGTGTCGTGATGTCGACCCATTCGCGCTCGGCCCGGCCGTCGGCCCGGACGATCGTCGTGTCCCCGCCCCGGATGGCCGCCACCTCGACCGGAATCATGCCGGCCGCCTCCCGCTTCACCTCGACCCGGGTGCGCCAGCTGCCGTCGGCCTGCCGGCGCCGCTGAACCCGGCCGGCGGCGTAGTCGTAGAGCACGTCGCCGTGGAGCCACTGGGCGAAGAAGGCCGACAGGTCCCGGTGGGAGACTTCTTCCGCCACGGCCTTGAAGGCGTCCTCGTCCACATGCTTGAGCCTCCAGCGGTCGTAGTAGGTCCGCAGGATCTGCCGCATGACGGAATCGCCGACGATGTAGCGCAGCTGATGATAGAACAACTCGCCCCGGCCGTAGATCATCACGTTGTAGGTGGAGAAATCCCGGTAGTCCTCACTCACCAGGCTCACCGGCTCGGCGTAACCGTCCAGGTCGATACCCAGGACGAACTGCTCGAGCCCGGGGTAGGAGGTGCGTCCGGTGGCCTGTTCGAAGAACAGCGTCGACTGGAAGCTGGTGAATCCCTCGTCCAGGAAGCCTTCCCGCCACTCGTTGTTGGCCAGGATTCCCATGACGTAGTTGTGGCCCAGCTCGTGGACAATCAGGCCCTGGCTGGCACCCCCATCCATGATCATCATGGGGAATTCGGTCCCGCCGCCCTCGATCCGGTGCACGTTGGTGATCTGGGGCCAGGGGAACCTCCCGAAGAGATTCTCCAGCCAGGAGAGCGCGACCTCGGTCCGCTGCACGGCGACGCCGCCACCCCACGATCGCTCGTCGCCCGGCTGATACAGCACGTGGACCGCGACGCCATCGACCATCCCGCCTTCATAGCGGTAGTCCGGCCGCATGGAGATGGCGAAGTGGTGGACGTCCTCGGCGTACCAGATCACTTCCTTGCGCCGGGAAGAAGCAGGACGACGCCCGATGACCGGCCGGATATCGGCCTCGGGGTTGATCGCACA
>JBFXBG010000086.1:0-16645 GCA_050183505.1 Gemmatimonadales bacterium
CCGGACCCCGAGAGCGCGTTTTCCAGGACCCGGGCGTAGATCTTCTCGTACAGCCGGGGCACCGAGAAGACCACGGTCGGGCTGCGGGCGATGAGGTCGTCCGAGACGGTGTCGATGCTGAGCGCGTAGTTGATGATGCAGCCGGCGTAGACCATGCAGTAATGGCCTGCCATGCGCTCGAAGATGTGGGACAGCGGCAGGAACGAGAGGCACTCGTCGGTATCCCGCAAGTGCAGCACCGCGAGTCCGCTCACCACGTTGGAGCAGATGTTGCCGTGGGTGAGCATGACTCCCTTGGGGTCTCCCGTGGTGCCGGAGGTGTAGATCAGCGTGGCCAGATCATCGGGCCCCACCGCCGTTGCCTCGTCCTTCCAGCGGGGATACCTGCTCCTGGCTTCGCGCCCCCGCGTGATGACGTCCTCCAGATGGACGATACCGGACCCGGCCGCGGCCGCGTCGAACGCGATCACATGCTGGAGGCGGGGCAGGTTTCCCCGGATCTCGCGGATCTTGGCCGCCTGGGTGCTGGTGGACACGAAGACCGCGACGGCCTCGGAGTCTTTCAGGATGTATTCGATCTGCTTCGCGGGCAGTGTCGGGTAGATCGGCACGTCGGCACAGCGGGCGGTCAGACAGGCGAAATCGGCCATGGCCCATTCCGGCCGGTTCTCGCTCAGGATCGCCACATGGGAGCCGGCCCCGATCCCGAGTTCGCCCAACCCGTTGCTGAGCGATTGCACCCGATCGTGGAAATCGGCGTAACTCAGGTCGGTCCAGTCCCCGGTCAGTCGTGAGCGCATGATGACCGGACGACGACCGAAGCGCTCCATCGCGGAGAAGTAGATCTGGTTCAGGGTACGGGGGTCGGGCACGGAGGCCTCCCGGCGGTGATGGCGGCTTGCAGGCCCGCGGGGCCGCCTGGCCCGCGGGGTCAGTCGAATCGCACGGTGAAGCGCTGTCCGGATCCCGGGATCGGCCCGCCGCTCGGCCGCACCGCCCGGACCTCCACCAGGACACTGTCGGGCCGGGGCTGACCCGGCACGGCGCGGACATACACCGGCGTCGCCGGCTGGCCGGTGGTGCTGGTCACAACCGTCCGGATCAGCCCCCCGCCGGAAAGGGTCGCGGTGTCACCCGCCACGCCGAAGACCGGAAGCAGAAGCTCGTACACCAGCTGCCGGTTCGCCAGAGGGCCGTCGGGATTCAGGGTGTCCAGCTCGGCGATCAGCGGGGCGGAGGCCGTGTCGGCCAGCGCGATCCTGAAGGTGTCGGGCGGGACGATCAGCAGGCTGTCCGCATGGGGCACGACGGAGAAATTGACGAAACCCGACACCAGCGAGCCGGTCCGGACCTGAATCCGCGCCGTCCCCGGCTGGCGTCCGCTCAGCCGGCCGGCGGTGGAATCCAGCGCCACCAGGGCCGTATCCGGGGTCCGCCAGACGAAACTCGCCGCGATGCTGTCGCCCTGCTGGTTCAGGGCGCGCGCGGCCAGGGTAATGGTGTCGTCGATCTCGACCTGGGGGGCGCCGCCGCCGGGTCCGACCGGGACCCGGACTTCGACGACAACGGGAACAGCGGGGTCGCTATTGATGTCGCTGCAGTCGATCAGCGTCGTGGCGAGGAGGGCCGCCAGCACCGCGCGGACCGTCCGGGAGACGGTCACGGAGCCTCCGAGCCGGCGCCGGTTTCGATCTCCCGCAGGGTTTCCTCCGCGTGACGGATCCAGCGGTCGGCGTCCGCTCCCCGCGGCGGCCGGCTCAGGAAGGCACGCAGATGAAACGCCGCCTCCCGGGAATGGCCCCGCTTGAGCAGCAGGAACGCTACCCCGTAATGGGCCCCCACCAGGGAGGAGTCCACCTCCAGGGCCCGCTTGTAGTGGCGGATCGCCTCGTCCGGCTGGCCGGTCTTGGTGAACGCGATGGCGATATTCTGGAGAATCCGGGGATCCTGGGGGCTCTCCCGCATGGCCAGCCGGTAGGAGGTGATGGCCGAGGCGTAGTCTCCCTGACGCTCGAGCGCCAGGGCTTCATTGAGATAGTCGAGCCGCTGGGGACTGAGCCCGTTGCCCTTGTCGCGGCCGAACAGCCTGCGCCAGAAGGTCATCGCGGAGGAGTGGGGGAGGCACGGTAACTTCCTGATTGACAATAAAATATTCCCCCGCGGGAGCCCATGCAATGCGGAGTTGATGCAACCCGCGGCGGGGGGTAGGTTTGGACTTGCGCCGGGCCGCCTCCCTCACCTCCGACCAGCGGGCAGACATGCGTCGATCGACACCCCCCCCACCGCGCGGGGTCATGGAAGTGGACTGGCCCTTCTTCGGCGAACTGTGCCGCGCCCTGGCGCTCCGGGTCGCCCGGGAGTACGAGCCGGAGGTGGTGCTGGGGATCGCCAAGGCGGGGGTGATCCCGGGCGTCGTGGTCGCCTCCATTCTGCAGTGCGAGTTCGCCTCCATGACCGTGACCCGGCGGGACGCGGGCCAGGCCCCGGTGCTCATCGCCGGCCCGCCCGCGACGATTCTGGGCCGGCGGGTCCTGGTGGTGGACGAGACCTGCGACACCGGGGCCACCATGAAGCTGGCCCTGAACGAGGTGCGGGCCCGCCATCCGGCCGAGGTCCGCACGGCCGTCTCGTTCAAGACCGGGCCGTACGCCCCGGACTACGTGGCATTCGAGACCGAGAACTTCATCATCCTGCCCTGGGACCGTGAGATCATTCAGAACGGGGAACTGGTCATGCGGCCCGACTACGCCGCCCGCCTGGGTCAGAACGGCTGAGCCGCCCTCATTCCCCGGCCGTCCCGCGCGCTGACCTCGCCATGCACGATCGCATCGCCGACGCCATCCGGCACTCGCCCGCCGACTTCACCGAAATCCGCCTGGAACGTTCCTGGGTCAGTACGGTCGCCTGCCGCGGACCCAGGCTGGAAGGCGCCAACACCAGCCTGGATACCGGGGGATTCGTCCGTTGCCTCAACCGGGGCTTCGGCTGGGGCGTCGCCAGTTTCACGGCCCTGGAGCGGCTGCCGGCGATGGTCCAGCGGGCGCACGAACTCTCCCTGGCGGTCCGGCTCGACCAGCCGATCGACCTCGCTCCGGTGCCGGTCCGCCAGGACGACGTCCGGCTGGATCTGGACGGGGACGTCCGGGGCATTGCGCTCCAGCAGAAGAAGGATCTGGTGGCATCGCTCAACGCCCTTCTGCTGGGCCACGACCGGCGGATCGCGGACACCCAGACGGCCTACCGGGACGAGGTCACCGAGTACTGGTACGGCAATTCGGATGGAACGATGCTGTTCGAGCTCCGTCCCGAGGTCACGCTGTCGGCCGTCGCGATCGCGCGGGAAGACGGGTCGATCCAGCGGGCGCTGGAATCCGTGGGCCTCCGGCGGGGGTGGCACAGCGTGCAGCACCGGGAGGAGCAGTTTCTCGGCGCCGCCCGCCGGGCCATCTCGCTGTTGCGGGCGCCCCGGGTTCCGGGCGGCACCTATCCGGTGATTCTCGATTCCAAGCTTGCCGGCGTCTTTGTGCACGAGGCCTTCGGGCACCTGAGCGAAGCCGACTTCGTGTCGGAAAACCCGCAGGCGCGGGAGATGATGACGCTGGGCCGGCGCTTCGGGCCCGACACGCTGACGATCGGCGATGACGGGCGGGCGGCCGGGCTGCGGGGAACGCTTCCCTACGACGACGAGGGGACACCGACCCAGAACACGATCCTGGTGCAGAACGGCGTCCTGGTCGGGCGCCTGCATTCCCGCGAGACCGCCCGGCGCATGGGCGAGGAACCGACCGGCAACGCCCGCGCCCTGTCCTTCCGGCACCCGCCCATCGTGCGGATGACCAACACCTACATCGCCAACGGCCGGGGCACCTTCGAGGACCTGGTCTCGGGAATCAAGCTGGGCGTCTACGCCTGCGACGCGCTCGGCGGTCAGACCTACCTGGAGGATTTCTCCTTCACCGCGGGCTACGGCTACATGATCCGGGACGGCAAGCTGGCCGAACTGGTCCGGGACGTGACGCTGGCGGGCAACCTGTTCCACACGCTGGGTTCCATCGACGGGATCGCGGGCGATTTCCGCTGGAACCAGATGGGCGGCGGGTGCGGCAAGGGATTCCAGGTGCCCCTCCCGGTGACCGAGGGCGCGCCTCACGTCCGGATCCGGGATGCGCTGATCGGCGGGGAGGTCGCGTGATCCCCGATCTGCTGGAACGGGCGCATCGCCGGGCGGAGATGGCGGACGTGGTGGTGAAGACGGACGAGACCCTGTCGCTCTCCTTCGAGGCCGGACGGCTCAAGACCACGTCATACGCCCAGGAGGAAGGCACCAACCTCCGGGTCGTGAGCCAGGGGCGGATGGGATTCGCGGGGACCACCGCCCAGGACCCCGACACGCTCCTGGAAGCCGCGCTGGCCTCGGCCCGGGTCGGCGAGACGGTCGCGCTGGAGCTGCCCCGGCCCGCGCCGCTGCCCGCGGTACTCACCCACGTTCCCCGCGCCGCCGCCGCCACGGTCTCGGATCTGTCCGGCGTGGGCGCGCTGGTGCTGGATCGTCTCTCCCGGGACGGATGCCAGGTGAGTGTCGCGGTGGAACGGTCGATGGGCTCGGTCCGGGTGGCCAATACCCGCGGCGCCGATGCCGAATATGACGTCACCACCGTGTCGGTCTCGGCGGAAGTCACCCGGGTGCGGGGGGATGACGTCCTGATCGTCAGCGATCACTACGCCGGCGCCGACCTGCCCGACTCGGGCGAGCTGGAGGCCATGGTGGGGACCATGCTGACGCGGCTCGACTGGGCCGCCCGGACGGTGGAGTCGCCCCGCGGCTCACTCCCGGTGCTGTTTTCCCCGGCGGGTACCGCGGTGCTGTTCGCCCCGCTCCAGCTGGCGTTCCTCGGAAAGTCCGTGCTCCAGGGCGTCTCTCCGATTGGAGACCGGCGCGGCGAGGTCGTATTCGACCCGGCGTTTTCGCTTTCGGACGATCCCCTGCTGGATGGCCGTGCCGGCAGCCGGCCGGTGGACGACGAAGCGGTGCCCTGCCGCCGGGTGCCGCTCATCGCCGCCGGCGAAGTGAGCGCGTTCGTCTACGATCTGGAAACCGCGGGCCGGGCCGAGACCAGGTCTACCGGCTGCGCCCGGCGCAGTACCTTCGGAAAGCCGCAGGCGTCCTACTCGAACCTGGTCGTCGATCCGGGCCGGCATACCGATGCGGAGCTGCTCGGCATGATCCCCGACGGGTTGCTGATCGATGAACTGCTCGGCGTGGGTCAGGGGAACGTGATCGGGGGCGCCTTTTCCCATCCGGTCGCGCTGGCGTTCCGGGTGCAGGGCGGGGAAGTCGTCGGGCGGGTCAAGGACGCGGCCGTGGCGGGCACGGTCTACGAGCTGCTCAAGCGCATCGCGGGCATCGGGAAGGACGTGCGCTGGCGGGGAAGCCTGGCGACCCCGGCGATGGTGGTGGAGGGAGTGGGGGTGGCGGGACGGTAGGCATCCCGGGGGCGCTGCGCGCTCTCCTGCCGGTTCTGCGTCACGGCCTTGTCCCGGCGTCAGGCCGGCTTGGTGTTCGAAAACACGTGTCCGCTTCCGTCCACTTCGTATCCGGCGGTTCTCATGGCCACCCGACCGCATCACGTCGTCATCGTCGGGGGAGGCGTAGGAGGGCTCTACGCCGCCCGGGCGCTGGCACGGGCTCCGGTCGAGATCACGCTGGTCGACCGGTGCAACATCCATCTCTTCCAGCCTCTGCTGTACCAGGTCGCGACCGGCGGCCTCAGCATCGGCGACATCGCGGCTCCCCTGCGGGCGCTGCTCAAGCGCCAGCGCAATGCACAGGTCATCCTGGGCGAAGCGCTGGAGGTAGATGCCCGGAGCCGGCGCGTGGTGCTGCGCGACGGGGCCGTGAGCTACGACTCGCTCATTCTGGCGGCGGGCGTGGGCAACCACTACTTCGGGAACGACGAATGGGCCGCGAGTGCCCCCGGTCTCAAGACCGCGGAGGATGTGGTGGAGATCCGCAACCGGGTACTCGGCGCGTTCGAAGCCGCCGAGCGGGAGGCCGACCCCGCGAAACAGGCGGAATGCCTCACCTTTGCCGTGGTCGGCGCCGGTCCCACCGGGGTGGAGCTCTCCGGGGCTCTGGCCGAGCTGGCCCATTCCACCCTGCGCGGTGAGTTCCGCCGTTTCGATCCCCGGTCGACCCGGATCGTGCTGCTCGACGGTGAGTCCGAGGTCCTGCCGTCGTTCCCGGCTCCCCTCCCGCGGCACGCCCGGCACAGGCTGGAGCGGTTAGGTGTCGAGGTGCGGACCGGTGTCTGGGTCACCGGAGTGGATGAGCAGGGCGTCGTCCTCGGGACCGGGGACCGGCACGAGCGGATCCCCAGCCGGACCGTGCTGTGGGCTGCGGGGGTTCGTGGCTCGCCGCTGGGAGAATCGCTGGCCCGGGCAACGGGCTGCGAGCTGGACCGGATGGGACGGGTGGTGGTGAATCGGGACCTGACGGCAGGCGACTGCGCCGAGATCATGGTGATCGGCGATCTGGCCCACGTGCAGTACCGGGGCCAGCCGATCCCCTGCGTGGCCACGGCCGCCCTGCAGCAGGGTCGGTATGTTGCGAAGCTCATTCGAGACCGGCTCGCCGGGCGCACCAGCCGGCCGTTCCGCTACTTCGACAAGGGCAGCCTGGCCACCATCGGCCGGTCCGCCGCCGTCGCCAATTTCCGCGGCTTCAAGTTCTGGGGCCTGCCCGCGTGGCTGCTCTGGGTGGTGGTCCATCTCTTCTATCTGGTCGACTTCGAAAACCGGCTGCTGGTGCTGATTCAGTGGGGCAACAACTATATCACCCGCCACCGCGGCAGCCGGGTCATCTTGAGAATGTCCGCAGGTACGGAAGAGCCAGAGCGCGGTCCGGGCTTGAGCTGAGCGGAAAGGACCGGGGGAGCGAGGCGGCCACGCCCGGCGGGCCGCCCCGGTGCTCCCCGCAGGCCGCGGCCCTGCCGCCGCCTACAGATAGGTTTTCGCCAGCCAGAGGATCAGCAGCACCACTACCACCCCCATCACCAGGAACAGGTATTCCATGGCCGCGTCCCGGGTCCGCCAGGCGATGACGCCGATGGGGCGGCCGTCGCGGAAGGTGGGTTTGCGGCGGACGTGCATCGGGATCCGGTAGTCCAGCTTCTGCTCCACCTTGTGGGCGCTCCAGAGCGCCGCCAGCAGGAATCCGACGCCCGCGCCGATGCCAAGCCACTCGCGATACCGGATCCGGCCGCTGAACAGGCCAGGCCAGAGCCGGTTCAGCATCCACACCAGCGCCACCCCCGCCAGCGTCCCGCCGACGAGTTCGACGAGTTCCCGGGAGTCGAGAAAGCGGACCATAACGAAAGTGAGAGGTGAGAAGTGAGAAGCGAGAGGGGGTGGGCAGACTGGGCACCCCATTGCCGGGGCCGGACCCTGTGCCTTCTCACCTCTTCCCTCTCAGTCTCACCCTTCGATCGCCTGCTGGTAGGTCATCCCCCGGTTCATCTGCTGGTACAGTTGGCTGATCACGTCGGGAGAGCCGGCGAGGAAGCGGCAGCGCTCGTCGCCCCGGGAGCGGCATTCGACCTCCATGACGCCGATCAGGCCGCCCACGAGCCGGCCGAAGAAATCGGCCAGCATGCCGCTGGTGAAGTGACAGGAGGGGTACGGGGTCTGGGCCTCGGGATCGGCTTCAGCCCAGTTGGTGGAGTCGAGGGATACGATGGTGGGGGTGAGCTGGTCGGGCAGCAGATCTCCCCAGCCGAATTCGACGAAGAAGCCCGACAGCGCCTCACCCAGATACTGCACGTCGAGTTCGGAGGGCTTCTCCACCTTGTAATTGGCGGCGGCCCATTCCGCGAACGCGTTGAAGACGCTTTCTCCGCCGGCGAACCCCGCTTCCTGGAGATAGGTCGCGCTTTGCACGCCGGTGCCCCGCTCCAGACTCACCCGGAGTTGCTGGAGGGCATGACGGCTGACGACCACGCACCGATGGGGGAGGAGCAGAGCGGTTGCGTTCATGGTTCCGGGAGGGGGTAAGGTTGGAGTCAAGCTAGTGATCCCGCGGCGGATTTCCAAGAGGCCGGGTGGCGCGGGCGGAGCTATTTCCGCTCGATTCTCCGGCGCAATTCGGCCTCATCGATGATTTCCACTCCGAGTGCACGCGCCTTGTCCAGTTTGCCTCCCGCGTCGGCTCCGGCCACCACGGCGTCGGTCCTGCGGCTGACGCTTCCGGCCACCCGGCCCCCGGCCCGCTCGATGAGCGCGGCCGCTTCGGTGCGGGAGAGGGTCGGCAGGGTGCCGGTGAGTACGTAGGACCTGCCGGCCAGCGGCCCGCCGGCCGCCACCGCCTCGGGTTCGGAGAAGTTCAGTTTCAACGCTTCCAGATCGCTGATCAGCTGCCGGTTGTCCGGGTTGTGGAAGAAGCCGACCACCGCCTCGGCAATCACAGCGCCCACGCCGGGCACCGCGCTGATCTCCTCGACCGAGGCTTCCCGCAGGGCCTTCATGGTTCCGAACCGCCGCGCCAGCAGGCCCGCCACGGTCCTGCCGACGTGCCGGATGCCGAGGCCGAAGAGCAGAATCGAGAGCGGCCGCTCGCGGGAGGCGTCGATCGCCTTGACCAGCTGGGCCGCCGACTGCTCGGCGAAACGGTCCAGGCCCACCAGCTGATCCTCCCGCAGCCGGTAGAGGTCGGCGACGTTGCGGATGAGCCCGGCGTCCCGCAGCTGGCGGATCCGCTCGTAGCCCAGTCCCCGGATGTCCATGGCCTCCCGGGACGCGAAATGGAAGATGCCTTCCAGGGTCCTGCCGGGGCACGAGGCGTTGGGGCAGTACCGCATGGCCTCTTCCGGATCGCGTTCCACCGGCGTGCCGCAGACGGGACATTCCGTGGGCATCTCGAACGGCCGCTCGCTCCCGTCGCGCCGGTCCCGCAGCGGACCCACCACCTGCGGGATGACCTCCCCGGCCCGGATGATCTCGACGACGTCCCCTTCCCGGATGTCCTTCTGGGCGATCAGGTCCTCATTGTGCAGCGTGGCGTTCGAGACCGTGACCCCGCCCACCTCGACCGGCTCCAGCTCGGCCCAGGGGTTCAACGCGCCGGTCCGGCCGACGTTCACCCGGATCTTCTTCAGGCGGGTGACGGCGACCTCGGGGGCGAACTTGCGGGCGATGGCCCAGCGCGGCTCCCGGCCGCCGACGATTCCCAGATCCTCGTGCAGCGCCAGCCGGTCGATCTTCACCACGATGCCGTCCGCCTCGAACGGCAGGGTGGGCAGCAGCCGTTCATACTCTTCGATCTTCCGCTGCACCGCTGCCAGATCGGGATGGCGGGCGCGGTGGGGCTCCACCTGGAAGCCCCAGGATTCAAGCAGGTCGAGGATTTCCCACTGGGTGTCACCGGGCAGCCTGCCCTCCACCGGCTCGACATGGAAGGCGAACATTCGGAGCCGCCGCCGCCGGGTCACCGCGGGATCCAGTTGCCGCAGGCCGCCGGCGGCCGCGTTGCGCGGGTTGGCAAAGAGGGGCTCTCCCTCCCGTTCGCGGATCCGGTTCAATCGCTGGAAGGCGGCTTCGGTGAAGTAGACCTCGCCCCGGATCTCCATGAGGCCGGGGTGGCCGCCGCCCTTCAGGACCAGCGGCACATCGGGGATGGTCCGGAGGTTGGCGGTGACGTCTTCGCCGACGATGCCGTTCCCGCGGGTGGCGCCGCGTACCAGTTGTCCGCGCTCATAGGTGAGGCTGACCGCGGCACCGTCGATCTTGATCTCGGTGGTATAGCCGCCGGCACGGGCGTCGGGGTTCATGCGCGCGTTGCGGTCCTCCCAGGCGGCCAGTTCCTCCGGAGAGAAAGCGTTGGCCAGGGAGAACATCGGCCGGCGATGGGTATGCTTGGTCAGGGCCGAGGCGGGGGCGGCGCCGACTCGCCGGGTGGGGCTGTCCGGGGTGCGGATCTCCGGATGGGTCTCTTCCAGGGCCAGCAGCTCCCGGAAGAGGAGATCGTACTCGGCGTCGGAGATCTCGGGCGCGTCGAGGACGTAGTAGGCGTGATTGGCGCGATCCAGGAGCCGGCGGAGTTCGGCGGCACGCTCAGAGCGCGTTGAATGATCGGGTGATTTCATGATTGGATGACTGGGCGGAAGCGGAACTGTCAATTCACTCAATCACCAATCATCCAATCATCCAATCGCGTCATCGTCCCGCCGCCTCCTGGGAGATGACGGTCATGGCGACGCCCACCAGCCGGTCCAGCTCTTCGTCGGTGGCCCGGGCCAGGGCGCCCTCGCTCCAGGGGCCCTCGTGGGCGGCGAACTCGTCCAGCAGCCGGCGGAGGAAGCCCACCAATGCCACCAGCTCCCGCTCCTGGGCCTTGCTGGCGGGCGTCTCGCCCCGGCGCTCCTGCAGGCGTTCGAAGCGGTGGGCGTTCCGGAGGGCCTTGGCGGTCAGGTTGGCGACCACCTGGCAGAACCGCACGTCCGAATCCGAGAAGGTCGGTCCGTCCCGGAAGGTCCGCAGGAAGATCGCGCCGATCGCCACGCCCCGCCACGTAATCGGGACGACGGTGATCGACTTGACCTTGCGGGTCGTGAGGGTGCCGCGGATGTGGACCAGTGAGGGATCGCTTGCGGCATCCGGGATGAACACCGTCTGGCCCAGTTGGAGCGCCTGGCGAACCTCGGGATAGCGATCCAGGTCCACCACGTAGTTGCGAATACTGGGATCTTCGTAGCTGGCGACCAGCCGCACGGTCCGCCCGCCCCGCTCGGCGAGGAAGATGGAGCACCGGTCCAGGCCGAAGGCTTCGCCCAGCTTCCGGGCCACGCTCTGCACGATGTCGGTATAGTGCAGCGAGCCGGCGATCTCCTGCAGGATCTCGATCACGGCGAGCAGGTGCCGCCGCTCGTGCTCCAGCGACTGGATCCGGGCCTGAAGGCGCTCGAGCTCATCGTTGGCCGTAGCCGGGGGTACCGAGGTCATATGGCAGATGGGAAGGGGTAGAGTCTCCTAAAGATAGGCAGGCGGCGGGTTTTGCGGGACCGGGGCAGGGGGTTAGTATCCTCCGGTTGGCGGCCCGGGCCGGGTCCCGGCGGTTACGGGACCCGCGGGGCCGCCGTTCCGCCGCTTCAGCGAGGTGCCCGATGTTTGATGACGACGAAGATTACGACGACGACGAGAGCCAGCACAGTCCCCGCAGCTTCCTGGCCGGTATTGCCCTGGGGATGCTGGTAGGCGCCGGCGTGGCCCTGCTCTTTGCCCCCGACCGGGGTGACCGGCTCCGCCGGCGCATCGGCCGGCGGTTCCGCCAGGCCAGGGACGAGGCGGGCGAATCGTTCGACGAGTTCCGGGAATCGGCCAGGGATGAGTTCGAGCGCCGCAAGAAGCGGATCAAGGCGCGGCTGGCAGGGGAATAGGACAGGGCCGGGGGTTGAGGACGGCGGCCCGGGTCGGTGACGCGTCTGCCCGGTCCGCCGGCCTCAACCCTCAGTTCTTGTCGCTGATCTCGTCCAGCCGGGCCGCCGCCTGCCTCTTGTAATCCGGGTCCATCACATCCACCACCGGCAGCGTTTCGATGATGGAAAACTGGGTCCGGGCCTCCGGCCACCGTTTCCGGTCGAGGTAGACCAGGCCCAGATCCAGGTGGTGGTAGATGTTGTTCGGGGCCAGATTCACCGCCCGCTCCATGTAGACCGTGGCGCTGTCCCACGAAGCCGCGTTGAAGATCCCCCCGCCCAGAAACGTCTTGGCGAAGAACCGCTCGAATCCCGAGAGCCGCATGATCTCGGCGTTCCACCGGCCCATCACGTGGTTGGCCCCGTCGTGCCGGGGGTCAAGTTCGAGGGCCCGGGTGGCCTCGGCCCGGATCTCCGCCGCCCGGCGGACCCGCTCCTTCTTGCTCCTGGTGAGCGAGGCGCGGCCGATCGCCTGGGCCAGCACGAAGTGGCCGCTGACATCGTCCGGGTTCAGTTCCGCGGCGCGGCGGGCGTACCACTCGGCCCGGGCGTAGAGCGAGTCTCGCTCGGGGCTCTTGACCGAGTCGGGCGTCTGCTTGCCGATGTCGATCAGGGCCTGGGCGGCCCGCCAGTTGGCCTCGTAATTGAGGGAATCCTCCTCCAGTGCGGCGGAGAAATGGCGGAAGGCCCGCTCGGGATCGCGCGCCTGGCCGGCCGCGATGCCCTGACTCAGGTGGTCCGGCACCGCCTGGGCGGCGAGCGGGGTACCGGCCAGGGCCAGGCCGAGCAGGAGAACGGGACGGCGCATGACGGCTCCTTGACTGAATGCTTGTCCGGCGGCCACTTTCCCCGGGCCCCGTAGCGTGTCCAATAACGAAGGAAAGATAACCCTCCTCGCCGGGTACCCCACGCCCCCATGTACGTTCCCGGACTCATTGCGCAGAAGCGCGACGGCCACGCCCTCACTCCGGAGGAATGGCGGGCACTCATCGCCGGCTATACCGCGGGCGAGGTGCCGGACTACCAGATGTCGGCGCTCCTCATGGCGGTCGTCTGGCGCGGGCTTGCCGGCGATGAGCTGGACGCCCTGACCGGAGCCATTCTGGCCTCGGGCAACCGGCTCGACTTCAGCGACGAGGATCCCCCCAGAATCGACAAGCACAGCACCGGCGGCGTGGGCGACAAGACCTCGCTCATCCTGGTGCCCCTGGTGGCGGCCTGTGGCGTGGCGGTGCCGATGATGTCGGGCCGCGGCCTGGGTCATACCGGTGGCACCATCGACAAGCTGGAGTCGATTCCCGGCTTCCGGACCGGACTCTCCCTGGCCGAAGCCGAGGACCAGGTGCGCCGGCTGGGATGCGCCATGCTCTCGCAGACCCCGGATATCACGCCGGCGGACGGCCGGCTGTACGCGCTGCGCGACGTCACCGCTACCGTGGAATCCATCCCGCTCATCGCCGCCAGTATCATGTCCAAGAAGCTTGCCGAAGGTCTCAATGGCCTGGTGCTGGATGTGAAGACGGGCAGCGGCGCCTTCCTGCCCGATACCTCGCAGGCGCTCGAACTGGCCCGGACCATGATCGGCCTGGGCGAGCGGTACGGCTGCCGGACGATGGCCCTGCTGACCGCCATGGACCGGCCCCTGGGGCGGGCGCTGGGGAACGCCCTGGAGGTGGAGGAGTGCATCCTGGCTCTGCAGGGGAAGGGGCCACGGGACCTCATGACCGTGACCCTGGCCCTGGCCGAGGAAATGCTGCTCCTGGCCGGCATCGCGCCGGAGCGGCGGGAGGCGCGGCGCCGGCTGGATCGCGCGCTATCTTCCGGGGAGGCCCTTGAAATGTTCGGTGAGCTGGTAGCCGCTCAGGGCGGCGACCGCCGGGTGGTGGAGGATCCGTCCATTCTGCCACAGGCCCGCGCGGTCGAGGTGTACCGCGCCCCGCGGAAGGGGACGGTGGAGCGGGTCGAGCCCCGCCGGATCGGCCGGGCGATCGTCGAACTCGGTGGCGGGCGACAGACCCTCGAGGACGAGATCGATCCCAGCGTCGGATTCGTGATCACGGTGAAGCCGGGAGACACCGTCGCGGCCGGACAGCCGATCGCGTCCATCTTTGCGCAGGACTCCGCCGGAATCGACCTCGGCATGCAGGCCCTGAACGAAGCGGTGGTGCTGGGTGCGCCTGCGGCCCCGCTGCCGCTCGTGTCGCACCGGGTAACCGCGGAGGGGGTTGAAGTGCTGAGGACTGAGGACTGAGGACTGAGGGCTGAGGACTGAGGATCGAAGGGACTTGACCATGCCGGTTCCGCTGGAAGAACGCCTGAGGGCCGCGCTGGCCCCGGACTACGAGCTGGTTCGCCGGCTCGGCCGGGGCGGCATGGCCTGGGTCTTCCTGGCGCGGGAGACCTCGCTCAAGCGCATGGTCGCGATCAAGGTCCTGGATCCTGACCTGTCGAGCCCGGTGTTCCGGACCCGGTTCGAGCGCGAAGCCGAGACCGCCGCGCAGCTGCAGCACCCCAACATCGTCCCGATCTTCCGGGTGGGAGAGGCCGACGGCCTGGCGTGGTATGCCATGGGGCTGGTCGAGGGAGAATCGCTGGCCGAGCGACTCCGGCGCGAGCAGCGGCTGGGGATCGACGAGGCCCTGCGGATCGGCCGGGAGGTGGCCGCGGCCCTGGCGGCCGCGCACCGGCGCGGGATCGTCCACCGGGACGTCAAGCCGCAGAACATCATGCTCGAGGCCGAATCGGGGCGGACCCTGGTGACCGATTTCGGCATTGCCCGGGTGGTGACCGGGGGCGGGGAACCGGTCGAGGACGACCGTCTGACCGGCCTGGGCATGGTGATGGGGACGCCGCACTACATGAGTCCGGAACAGGCCGCCGGTGATCGGGACCTGACCCCCGCGTCGGATGTCTATGCCCTCGGCATTGTCCTCTACGAAATGCTGACCGGTGCCTACCCGTATCAGGTGGACAGCGAGATGCACGCGATCCGGGCGCATCTCACCCAGGCTCCGCAGCCGGTTACCGAGCGGGTGTCGGGGCTGCCACCGGCCGTGCCGCCCCTGCTGGACCGCCTGCTGGACAAGAACCCGGAGTTGCGGCCGGCTTCGACGGAAGTCGCCGTCGCGCTGGGGGGCGAGGGCGGCGGCACCCCGAGCGGGGCCCGGCCGGCGGTCCGGAGGCGTCCGCGGAACAGCCGGATGCTGTTCGGCGCGGCGGGGCTGCTGCTCGCGCTGGTGGTCGCGGGATCCTTCCTCTGGAAGCGGGGCTCGACCGGGCCGCCGCCCGGGGTTGATCCGAGGAAGTCGCTGCTGATCGGTTACTTCGAGAACACCAGCCAGACGCCGGAGCTGGCCTGGCTCCGCCTGGGGGGTGTCGATCTCCTGGCGCAGGCGCTGCGCCGGTGGCAGGACCTGCAGGTGGTGGAAGTCGAGCGCCTGCTTGATCTGGCCCGCCGGGCCGGTGTCGAAGGTGAGGACCGGCTGAGCTTGGACGATGCGCTGAGCATGGCCCGGTCGGCCGGCGTGTGGACGGCAACGGTCGGTTCGATCGTCCCGGTCCGCGGAGTGTTGCGGGTCAGCGTGTCGGTCTATGATGTCGCCAGCGGCAGGCTCCTGACCACGGCCACCGCCCAGGCCGCGGACTCCAACCTCACCGCGGCGTTCGATACCCTGGGCCGTGACATTCTGAACCTGGCCGACGTGCCCCCCGGCGCGCTGGTGGATGTCGAGCCGCCGACCCGCTCGCTCGAAGCCTACCACGCCTACATCGACGGGATCACCGCACGGAGCCATTGGGACCTGGACTCGGCCGCCACCTATTTCCGCCGGGCCATCTCGCTCGATCCGGGCTTTGCCCTGGCCTACTACGAATTGAGCCAGGCGGTGTTCATTCAGGAACTGCTCTCCCCCGACCCGTCGTTCGTCGCGCTCAGCGACAGCGCCTTGCGCTACGCCCAGGGGCGGCCGCCCCGGGAGCGCCAGCTGATCGAGGCCAACAACGCCCTGGTCCATGCCGATTTCCCCCGGGCGCGCGCGCTGTACGCCCAGCTCATTGCGCGGGACAGCACGCTGGCGGACGCCTGGGTAGGGCAGGGCGTGGCCTCGCTCCTGGATCTGACGCTGCGGAAGGACCGCCGGGGCCGGGATTCCCTGCCGGCCGATCTCACCCTGGCGCGCCGAAGCTATGAGCGTGCGCTGGAACTGGACGCCAGTGATCACCGGGTCTACGGAAACCTGGCCTCGGTCCTGTCCCTGGCAGGCCGGGAGGATGAAGCGGAGCTTCCGGGCTACCGGAGTCCCCCGCCCGGCGCCATCAACACCGTCAACAACCGCCTGCCCGAGCGGATGTACGCGGTGCTGCTGATCGGCGGGGACTCCCTGATCACCGTGCCGGCGGACTCGCTCTACCGGCGGTATTCCCATGCCACGGTGGACTCGCTCCGGCGGGAGGCCAGGCGGCAGGCGCGGGAAGTGGCGGATCAGTGGATCCGGGTGGCGCCGGACGAGGGCCAGGCCCTGGTGCTCAGGGCCGAACTGAACCGGCTGGACAAGAACTACGACGCCGCGCTGCGGGACCTGGCCCGGGCCGACAGTCTCGGCGCCACCACGGTGGTGCCCTTCTCCATGCAGCGGCTGCGCCTGATGCTGATGGCCCGCCGGACGGACGCGGCGCTGGCCTATGCCGATACCCTGGAACGGAGCGGGGTAGGAGAGCGCCTGGCCCGGGCCGCTCCGATCACGCTGGGCCCGCTCATCAATACCCGCCTCATCCACGGGCGGGTCGAGAAGGCGCGTCAGCTCATGACCCCGTATTTCTCCCAGGCGCAGTCGCTCACGGCGGACAGCCAGGTCACCCGCTTTCTGCGACTGGCCCAGGAGTGGTTCCCGGTCCGGTTCCGGGCCAACATGGACCTGGCGACCCCGGAGGATATCCGGGGACTCTCCCGCGCCCTGGCGCGGGAAGCGCCCGACACCAGCGGCCTGGCCGCGCAAATCGACCGGTCTCTGGCGGCGGTGATCATGCTCGCCTCCGCCACGATCGGCGACACCGCGACCACCGCCCGGTGGGCGCCGCGGTCCAGGTCCCGCCTGCGGGCACCGCTGCTCGCCTTCGCGTCCGCCCAGGCCGGGGACCGGGACGGGGCCGCGCGGTATCTGGCGGAAGCGTCCACCGATTCG
>JBFXBG010000087.1:0-16656 GCA_050183505.1 Gemmatimonadales bacterium
CGCGAGTCGATGGAGTCCCAGGTCATCCGCACCTATCTGGAGAACGTCGCCGAGCTGCCCTGGAACTCGCGCAGCCAGGAGCATCTGGACATTCCCGAAGCCCAGAAGATCCTGGACGAGGATCACTACGGGCTGAAGGACGTGAAGGACCGGGTGCTGGAGTTCCTGGCCGTGCGGCAGCTGAAGAAGGAAGCGGAAGGGCGGAAGGACGAAAAGGCGGAAGGGGACACGGGCGGGGAGTTGGCCGCTCCGGGGGGCGAATCTGCCCCAGCGGCGTCCGGGGAGGACGCGGCCCACACCACCGGGCCGGTCCGGCCGGTGCCCGCCGGCAACGAGGACGACAAGGCGGCCAAGGGCCCGATCCTGCTCTTCGTGGGGCCTCCCGGTGTCGGCAAGACTTCCGTGGCCAAGTCCATCGCCCGGTCCATGGGGCGGGAGTACGTGCGCATCTCACTCGGCGGCGCCCGGGACGAGGCCGATATCCGGGGCCACCGTCGTACCTACGTCGGCGCCATGCCGGGCCGCATCGTGCAGGGTATGAAACAGGCGGGGACCAAGAACCCCGTCTTCCTGCTGGACGAGGTCGACAAGCTGGGCGTCTCGTTCCAGGGCGATCCCGCCTCCGCCCTGCTGGAAGTGCTGGACCCGGCCCAGAACGATTCCTTTACCGACCACTATCTCGGGGTCCCGTTCGACCTGAGCGAGGTGCTGTTCATCTGTACCGCGAACTTCATCCAGAACATTCCCAGCCCGTTGCTGGACCGGATGGAGGTGGTGGAGTTCTCCGGCTATACCGAGCGGGAGAAGCTGGAGATCGCGCGGCAGTACCTGCTGCCCCGCCAGCTTATTGAAAACGGCCTGGTGGACGAGAAGCTGACCGTCACGGACGACGCGGTATCGGAGGTCATCACCCGCTACACCCGGGAGGCCGGCGTCCGTCAGTTGGAGCGCGAACTCGGCAAGCTGTGCCGTAAGGTTGCCCGGAAGGTGGCCGCGCGGGAAATCGAGACTCTGATCGTCGACCGGGAAATGGTGGACGACCTCCTCGGCCGGCCCAAGGTGCATCCGGAGCAGGCGGCCCGCGAAGATCAGGTGGGCGTCTCGACCGGGATGTATTACACCCCGACCGGCGGGGACATCATGTTCGTGGAAGCCTCGACCATGCGGGGCAAGGGGGAGCTGGTACTGACCGGGCAGCTGGGTGAGGTCATGAAGGAATCGGCCCGCGCCGCCTGGACCTACGCCCGCTCCCACGCCGCCGGCCTCCACATCAAGGAGGAGATGTTCGACCGTGACGTCCACATCCATGTGCCGGCCGGTGCCATTCCCAAGGAAGGCCCTTCGGCCGGCGTGGCCATGGCCACGGCCCTCGTTTCGGTACTCTCCGGCCGGCCGGTCCGGCACGATATCGCCATGACCGGCGAGATCACCCTCCGTGGCCGGGTCATGCCCATCGGCGGGGTGAAGGAGAAAGTACTCGGCGCGGTCCGGGCCGGCATCTTCAAGGTGGTGCTGCCCAGCGAGAACGAGGCCGATCTCGAAGACCTGCCCAGGGAAGTGCAGGACAGGCTCGAAGTGCATCTGGTGTCGGAGCTGGGCGAGGCGCTGGCGCTCACCCTTCGCGGTGCCTCCTTCAGGGAAGGACGTCTGCTCTTCGGAGACGAGAACCCCCGGGATGTCGCGCCGCTGACGACGGGGTACCATCACTAGGGCGGTAGGGCGGTAGGGTGGAAAGACGGGAGGGCGTGAGGAGGGGGTCTCCGTGAGGAGGCGCCCTCCTTTGCCGTCCGCTACTGCAGATACTCCGGCGGGATTGGTCGTCCCGGGGTTTCATCGTCCCAGACTGCGCTGGCGATCCACCACCGGGTGCCGTCGTAGAACAGCTGAACCGCATTGATGCCCCGGCCGATCAGCGGGCCATCCGGTGTTGAGCGCATCTCGTACGTGCTGAAAATCTGCATGATGTTGCCGAAGGACCTGCTTTCCCGGTGGACCTCCACCTCATAGAAGCCGTTGCGGACGAGTCCCGCATCGGTCGCGTCGACGAATGCCTGATGGTCCATGACGTTCGCATGGGGCTTTCCGTCCCGCAGGCTCATCGAGACGAACCGGATGTTCGGGATATACAGGGTCCGGTCCCGTCCCCATTGCCGGGGCTGCCCGGCCGGCCCCGAAATCACATCGTAGAACGCCGCGATGATGCCGTCGACGCTGGACGCATCTTCCGTTCGGGGGGCCAGAACCGGGACGTCGACATGACGCCGCACCGGTTCCTGCCCCGCCCCGGAACCCGGCAGCAGCGAGAGGCCTGCAAGAATCAGCCATACGGTCCTGGACACAGCGCCCCCCTTCGGTTTCGCCCGGGTTCGCAATTCTTCTTTCCCCCTTCTCACTTCTCACCTCCTCCCGCTGCTTCCACCCGGTCGCGCCCGCCCGTCTTCGCCTTGTAGAGCGCACGGTCGGCCGCGGCCGCCAGTCCGCCAGCCGTGGTGGCATCTTCGGGGTAGCAGGCGACACCGATACTGACCCGGACCGGAATGACCGCGCCCTCCCGGGTCATCGCCGGACGGTCGATCAGGGACTCACGCAGCTTGGTTCCCAGAACGACCGCCCCCTCGCGGCCGCTGCGGGGCAGGATCATCCCGAACTCCTCCCCGCCATACCGTCCGATGATGTCGCTGGCCCGGACGGCTCCCTGGAAGACCCGGGCGAGGTGGACCAGGACCTGGTCCCCGGCCAGATGGCCGTAGGTATCGTTGATCCGCTTGAAGTGGTCCACGTCGATCATCAGAAAGGAAAACCCCTCCCTATGCCGCCGGGCGTATTCGACCGCGTGTTCCAGCTCCGCCATCAGTGTGGCATGGTTGAGCAGGCCGGTCAGTCCATCCCGGTGGACCATCTCCCGGATCCGACGGCCCCGCTCGGCCCGGTTCACCACCAGCTGAATCAGCAGCTCCCGCTCCAGGGGCCGCGAAAGGAAATGGTCGGCCCCCGCCCGGAGGGCCTCGATCTGATCCTTGACGTTCCGCTCGTTGGCGAGGAAGATCATCGGCAGGAGCGAGAACCGCTGGTCCTGCCGCATCAGCCGAGCCAGGGTGAACGCATCCACCGCCGTGAGACCGGTGTCCAGCAGCACGAGATCGGGGAGGTCGCGGGCCAGAATGTCGCGGGCCTGCATGGCCTCGTCGCAGCAGGTGATCCGGATGTTCGCCGCCTCCAGCCAGCCGGTGACTTCATCGGCGATACTCTGTCGCTCCGAGACCAGCAGGACGCTCGAAGGCGGCACACCGATCCGGGCCAGCGTCTTCGCGTAATTGGACAGCTCCTGACTGATCCGGTCGGCCGGCAGAACCGTGTCGATGCCGGACGCGACCGCCCGGATCCGGTCGACCCGCCCGGTGGTATCCACCAGGACGATTCCCCGGGGACGGATGGTCCGGCTGCCCGACCAGGCGGCGGCCATGGCATAGGGGTCGAGGCCGTTCTCGGTTCCGGCAATCACCACGAGGTCGGGTGTTTCCGAGAGCGGGACATCGGGTGAGTCGTGGGCCGGCTCCGTGGCGGCCACCTCGAAGCCGGAGCCCTGCAGCGCTTCGCGAATCTGCTCCCGGAGCGGCCCCGCCTCGGTCACGACTGTGGCGCGCCAGGCGAAGTCGGTCGTGGGGAGCGCGGCGCTGGGGCCGGTGATGCGCGCCCCCGCGCGATTGAACGCCGCGGCCAGCCGGGCCACCGCATCGTCGACGAACGCGGCGTCGGACGGCCCCGGGGGTGGGTCGCTCTTCAGGAAGCGCTCCGCCTCCCGGGCGATCTCGCTCACCTCGGGGAAGCCGTAGCTCCCGCCGGAACCGGCCAGGCGGTGGAAGCGGGTAATCAGCGAGCCCAGGGCACCGCCCTCGCCGGCCCGGAAGGCGCCTCCGTCCTTGCGCAGCTCGGCAATCCGGATGGGAGCCTCCGTCAGGTACTCGCGGCGCAGTGCGTCCAGGGCTCGTTCGAGTTCGTCGCTCATTGCGGTATCCGCCAGCGCTCAACACAGAAGGTGGCCGCCGCGACCAGCGTCGGCGCGGTGCTCCAATGGCCGCTGACCTCGCTCTCCTCCCGCTCGGCGATGAGGGCGGCCCGCTGGTCCAGGACCGCGATGAGCGGCTGGCCCGGCCAGCCCGGATACTCGGGGACCGTCTCCACCTGGGTGAATCCCAGGTCCACCGGCCCGGTGGCCAGCAGCGTGAGTCGCAGTCCGGCCGTGACCGCTCGCCGGAGCGACGGCCCCAGAATGGGGTACGCATCGGGTGGGAGCAGCAGGGCGACGGACTCGCTGGCGCGGGCGACCTCCCGATTCAGCAGCTGGAGGATGCCCCGGGGAGTGTTGATCTCCACCACGGTCGGAGAGGCGGGAATGACCGCCTGGGCCAGAGCCTGCCGGAGCTGCTCCAGCGACCGGGTCTGCTCGTTCGCCAGCCGGCCGATGAGCACCTCGGTGCTCTCCGGACGGTAACGCCTGGGCCGCCCCGGCTCGGCCCGGGCCGCCCCTTTCGCCACCAGCCCCTCAAGGGCGCTGTAGGCGTTGGCCCGGGCCAGTCCCGCCTGCCGGGCGACGACGTACCCCGTCCCCGGTCCACTCGTAAGCAGAACCTGGTAAACCCGGCTCTCAGTCGGGGTGAATCCAAAGGGGGTGAGATCGACGGAGGGAGGCACGAGTAGTAGTATGTGCTACTAGTCGTGGGATTTCAAGAACAACCGGAAGAAAGAAAGTGAGAAGTGAGAAGTGAGAAGTTAAGAGGGGCCTGGCCTGACGTTCCGCTGCTGAATCGGGGCCCTTCTCGCTTCTCACATCTCACTTCTCACTTCCATTCCAGGCTCCATCCCAGCAGCCGGGCGATAAGCGCCAGCCGGAACGTGACATCCGTCTGCCGGGACTCGGTCGACTTGGTGTTCGACTCGAGCGGGAAGTAGTGGTAGGCCATCTTGTTGCCGACCTTGGGCTGGGAGCGCAGGCCCTTGGGCTGCCAGATGCCATCGTCATCGCAGTCCTTGAGCAGCCGGGCCAGGACCTTGGTGGCAACCGGAGCCGTGTGGAGCGCGCCGATTCTGGCGAGGAGTTCGATGTAATACAGCGCCAGCGGGAGGTCCTTGGGGACACCCTTGCCGTCGGCTTCGATTGGATCGCCCAACAGCAGGTGCTGCGGTTTCACCGACTTCTTCCCCAGCTTCACAACGAACGTCTTTTTGGGTGCCGGCTGCGCCAGGTAGTTCCCCAGCCTCTCGGTGAACCCGGCTCGTTCCCGCTGCAGATTAGGCATCGCGGCGATCATCGCCACGGCGTACCACGAGGGGGGAGTGGCTTCAGGATTGAGGATGGTCTGGCTGCCGGCGCGGACAAAGGGCTTTTCCGCCAGCGGGCTCCGGAGGAACTGGGAGACGGCATTGGCGATCTTATGCGCCGCGCCCCGGACCCGGGGATCTTCCACCTGGCCCGCCTCCGCCAGTGTGGCGGTCGAGGCCTCGCGGGTCATGGCCCGGGCCCACTCGAGCGCGGCAGGCTCCATCTTGACCAGCTTCTGGTGCTCAAAGAGCAGACTCGGATCCTCGTCCCGTGACAGCAGGCGGTACAGGAGCCGGTCGGCCAGCTTGAAGGGCCGTCCCGACGGCGGGTAGCCCAGCTGGAGCAGGCGGCGGTACTGGGGGATGGTTCCGACGTCCTTGATGCCCTGAGAGGCCGACGCGGCCAGGCCGAGCAGGTTGCCGGCCCAGATACCGTTTTCCTTCTGCTTCTTGAGGATCGCCGCCGCCGCTTTGGACTCGACGACCTGCAGTTCGGTGGCCTGGATCAGCTCGGGGTTGGCGTAGCCATCCGGGGCGAGGTGCAACAGGACACGCAGCCGGATCGACTCCCCGCCATGCTGCATGAGCCAGGTGAGCGGTACGCGGTGTTGGCTGGGCAGGTCCAAAAAGGGCTCCCAGGACAAGTGTGGAGGGGCCTAAACGCGCGCAAAGATAGTGGGGCGATTGAAGTTAAGCCAGCCGGAGCGGCGGCAGGGGACCAATTCCGGCCTTGGAATCAGTCCCCCGGGTTGGTTTGCGTGCTGTAAATCTCTGTGGTTATTAGCTTTGCCCGCCAGTCCGCCAGTCCGCCAGTCCGCCAGTCCGCCAGTCCGCCAGTCCGCCAGTCCGCCAGTCCGCCAGCCCGCCCTACCTCACCCGCGCCTCCCCCACCGACCGGAACTCTGAGCCCGGGGTCCACACCGGCTGACCCGGGGCGTCCGCCAGCGCCAGGGCGGTTCTCAGCACGACGCGGAGTTGCTGGATCGCCCCTGCCATGGTGAACCAGGGCAGGATCTCGTCCCCCGGTTGATGGTAGCGCTGGGCTTCGTACTCATCGCTTTTCTGCTTGCCCCAGCCGGCCGGGCGGCCGAGGAACTCGCTGCCGCCCTCGACCGAGAGACTGGGAACGCCGGCCTTGGCGAACGGGAAGTGGTCCGAGCGGAAGAAGGAGCCCCGGATCAGAGCATCCTGGTTCACGGTGACCCGGATGTTCTCCGCCGCCGCCGCCCGGCGGTACACCGGCCCGATGCTGCTCTGATCCACGCCCAGAGCGGAGATGTCGCGGGTCCGGCCGTAGACGTTCATCACGTCGAGGTTCAGCACCGCGGCCAGATTCCTGAGCGGCAGGGTCGGGCGGGCCGCAAACGCCTGCGACCCGATGAGCCCCGACTCCTCGGCGGCGAACGCCATGAAGAGAATGGAACGACCCGGCCGCACTCCGCTCCGCACGAAGGCCTCGGCGGCCGTCAGCACCGCGGCGGTGCCGGAAGCGTTGTCCTCGGCGCCGTTGTAGATGGAGTCGCCGTTCACCGGCGCGCGGATACCCAGGTGGTCGTAATGGCCGCCGATGAGAATCGCTTCGGCCGACTTGGCGCCGCGTCCCGGCAGCCGGCCGACCACGTTGTAGGTCCGCGACCGTCTCAGTACGCTCCGCACTCCTGCCGCGACCCGGACGCCATTCATTGCCCGGCCCCGGAATCCTTTCCGGCCCGCGGCCCGGGTCCAGTCGGTCAGGTCCCCGCCGCCCAGTTTGACCAGGTCGGCCGCGGCGGATTCCGTCAGCCAGCCGGCCACAACCAGCGAGGTGGCCGGGGATTCCAGCCGCACCTGGGGACCGGTCCACGATCCGGTGACCGTTGCCCAGCCGTAGGTCGCGCTCGCCGGCGTGTGAACCATCAGGATACCGGCGGCGCCCTGCCGGGCCGCTTCCTCGATCTTGTAGGTCCAGCGGCCGTAATAGGTGAGCGCCTTGCCCTTGAAGATCGTGGAATCGCGCAGGCCGGGGTCGTTCACCAGCACCAGGACGATCTTCCCCCGTACATCGAGTCCCTGGTAATCGTTCCAGCCGAATTCCGGAGCCACGATTCCGTACCCGGCGAACACCACGTCTCCGGTGGTCTGGACCGCGGGCTCGTTCCGCATGGACCACAGCACGTAGTCATCCGGGTAAGTCAGCTGCCGCGCGCCGGCCGCGGATTCGAGGCTCAGCGTCGGGTCGGGGGTGAGGGAAATGATCGGAACCCGGTGATAGTAGGTGCCGCTGTCGCCGGCGGGCTCGAGCCCCAGGCGTTCGAACTGGGCGGCGATATACCTGGCCGCGATCTCCCCACCGCGGGTCGCCGGCGCGCGTCCCTCGAGGGCGTCGTCCGCGAGGAAGCGGAGGTGTGCCCACATGACGCTCGAATCGGCGGCGCGGGCCAGGCGGGTGGCCGGACTGGGTGCGTTCTGAGCCGCCAACGGCGCCGCCAGCGCGAGGAGGACACCGAGGCCGAGGAGGGACGGGATCTGTGGTCTGGACATGAGGATTCAGGATGAAGGGCTGGGCTGAGTGCCGGGGTCAGGGACTTCAGGGTCGAGTTGGAGTCTCCTCTTCGGGGATCCCGGAATGCGAAGGATAATCGGTCAGGTGCAGCGGGCGTGTCCGTGATCGAGGAAATCCCGGATTGCCTGGATGACCCGGGAGGGCTGCTCCACGTGGGGCCGGTGCCAGGAGGTGGGGATCTCCACGAAGTCCACGCAGGGAATCTCGGCGGCGATCATGCGGCCGATGCCGATCGGGATCAACGGATCCACCCCGCCCCAGATGAGCAGGGTGGGCTGGCGCAACTCGCCGAATCTGCCTCGCAGCGCGCGGAAGTCGAACTGACGGAGGATCGCATCCGCGGCGGCGGCGAACTGCTCCTCGGAATCGTCCATGGTCACGCCGGGCGGTGGGGCCAGCCAGCCCGGATCCTCATCAGGAGCCACCAGCCCCCGCGCCTTGAGCGACCAGCCGATCAGCGTTCGTTGGGATTCGGAAAGCGCTCCCTCGCCGAATCCAAGTCCGATGTCGTAGCCCGCGGGGGCTATGAGAATGACGGCTACGACGCGCGCGGGGTATTCGATCGCCAGCGCGGCGGCCAGTTCACCCCCCATGGAGTGACCCAGCAGAATGAGAGGGCCGGAGGTTTCGCGGGAGAGAAAGTCCTCCAGCCGACCCACCATCGACGGCAGGTCGTAGGGGCCCGCCGGTTTCTGGCTCAGGCCGGATCCGGGCAGATCGAGGGCCACAACCCGGAACCGTTCGGCCAGCGGCGCCACCAGCGCCCGGAACGCGAGCAGCGATTCTCCATAGCCATGCAGCAGGACGATGGTCGTATCTCCCCGCCCGGTCCGGAGCGCCCTGACGTGCACCTCGCCGGCCGGCAACCACTCGGCCTGATAGGGCGGGCGGTGCTCCCGGGGCCGGTCGGTGAGCGGGACCAGGGCGGCCGCCAGTACCAGAAGAAGGAGTCGCCGGGCCATGATCATGAGCTTCCGCAGACCACGACCTGAATGGTTCCGCCAAACAGGCTCACCTGCTCGCTGGTAATGACCAGCCGCCGGTCATCCAGCCAGCCGACCCCCTCGCCCTGTGGTTCGAGTCCACCCAGATCGCAGGTGTCACGGCTGCGGTCGACGGCCAGCCTGCCGTCGGGCTCCCGGACAAAGAAATAGAGATACCGGTAGGTCCGGATGACCACGTGGCGGTCGTCCCGGGCAATGGCCGCATCGGTGACCTGGTGGGCGATTCCCGTCTCGACGGGAATCGGCAGACGCTGGATCAGCTCGGCCGTCACGACGGAATCCGGGGTGTGCCAGGCCGGCGCGCTGACCCGGAAGAGCAGGACGCCGCGGGTTCTTCCCTTGGTCACCAGATAGAGCGTGGTGTCCCGCGAGACGAACATGGCCTCCGTATCGTGAGGCCCGTCGCTGTAGCGCAGCCGGAGCTTTTCGGGCCGGGCTCCGGGCGCCTGGCCGATGACCGGCTCGGCCCAGCGGTAGACCTCGACCTGGGGCCGCTCCTCGGCGTTGTCGCCGACATCCCCGATATAGACACAGGTGGTGTCATCACAGGGTCCGGTGGCCAGGGCCTCCCAGTCGGTGTTCGCGAGGGCGGCGGTCGAGAAGATTCCGAGATTCCGTCCCAGGGTGTCGGTCGCGAACAGCTCGGGAGGATTCCCGGAGTCGTTAATCGTCCAGACCACGCCCGGCTGGGTCCGGCTGACCAGTGCCGCGGAGCTCTCCTGAAGGGCCGGGGCCCGGAAACGCGCCGCGTGGAGCACCCGGGCCCAGATGGGAGTCGCCTCCTGCGCTTGCGCTGATGGGGCCAGGCAGACCACTATCGCGGCCGCCTGGAGCATCCGGTTCCGCAGGGTGTTGATAGTCATGGACAGGTCGATTTCGATGAGGTTGCGGCGGGGCTCTGAATGGTAGCCGTTCCCAGGGGCCGTTCCAATGCTTGCTCCGGGCGCCCCTCTCCGGGCATTTTTCAGATGAACCGCAACCGATGGTGCCATGCTAAAGAGCCTTAAGTCTCGGCCTACACCGAAGTTAGCCGATCAGATCAAGTTCGACGGCCGGATTCTCTTCCTGACCGAAGACCCCGCCCTCATCCGGAGCCAGCTCGAGGGCAAGGACCTGGAGTGGTCCCCCGGAATCAAGCTGCGTGATGACATCTCCACTGACGAGATCACGCCGGCCTACATCTGCTACTACTACGACGAGACGCTGGGGGAATTCCCCTATCTCGGGCTCAAGGCGGGGCAGGAGTTTCCCATTACCCGGGGCTCGGTGAAGCGGGGCGGGTTCGCGGTCTCGGTCAGCGGGAAGCGGCGGGGTAAGGGATCCAGCCGGGAGCAGTCACCCTACGCCGAGATGATGGCGGGGATCCGGCTCGTCATCGCTGAGAACATCGAACGGATCTACGGCGAAAACTGCCAGAATCTCGGGATCTTCACCAGCACCGATTTCGGGCTGATCGACCGGATCCGCCGGGGAGAGACGATCCCCCTGGCGGAGTTTACCCGGGGGCAGGGGGAGATCACCCGCGGCATCATCGAGCACGGTGGCCTCTTCCAGTACAATGTCGCCCGGCTGCAGGGCAAGGTGACCGTGCCTCTGCCCGGCACGCCGCCACGCCCGATGACTCTGGCCGAAAAGATCATCGCCCGGCACTGGGTGACGGACCTGGCGGACGGGAAGCTGGGGATCCCGGCCGTGAAGCCGGGTGACGAGGGCTTCGTCCGGACCGATATCCGGTTCAGCCACGAATACGTGACGCCGATGTCGGCCATCTTCTGGCGGGACTACGTGGGTGAGCACGAGAAAGTCGTGGATCCGGGATCGATCTTCTTCTTCCGGGACCATCTCACCTTTCTCGAACTCGCCATGACCGACGCGCGGAAGGCCGAGGGGCTGCTGGATGTGGCGCTGGAACTCAAGAAGAAACAGGAGGACTTCGCCGAGGAGCAGGGGATCAAGCTGTACGGGGAGCTGCCCCGGATCGGCCCGAACATGAAGGTGCAGGGCTCCGAGGCCATCTGCCATTCGAAGATGCTGGAGCGCCACGCGCTTCCCGGCCAGATCATCATCGGCAGCGACAGCCATACCCCGCACAGCGGGGCCATGGGGTGTGTGGCCTTCGGGGTCGGGACCACGGCGATCTTCAACTCCTGGCTTACCCGGGATGTCCGGATCAAGGTGCCGGCCTCGGTGCTCGTGCGGGTCAACGGCCGCAAGCCGGACAACGTCACGGCGAAGGACTTCATGCTGCAGATTCTGCGGCAGCCGTACGTCAAGACCGGCAAGGCCATCGGCAAGATCGTGGAATACGCCGGAGAGGCGGTGCAGTCGCTGTCGATCGACGAACGGGCCACCATGACCAACATGGCGGCAGAGGTGGGGGCCTTTACCGGGCTCATCCAGCCGGACGAGACCAACGTGGACTTTCTGATCCGGGAGCGGGGCATGGACCCGGCGGCGGCCCGCCGCCTGATCGAGGGGATGTGCTCCGATCCGGACGCGGTATACGAAGAGGTGATCGAGATCGATGCGGCCGCCCTGCGCCCCATGATCGCTCTCCCGGGCGATCCCGGTAACGGGCTGTTCATCGAGGAACTGGGAGCCCCGATCAAGGTGGACATCGCCTACGCCGGCAGCTGCACCGCCGGGAAGAAAGAGGACATGGACATGTACGCCCGGGTCCTCAAGGAAGCCTCCGATGCCGGTGAGAGGATTCACCCGGAGGTCCGCTTCTACATCCAGTTCGGCAGCCAGGACGTCAAACGCTACGCCGAGGAGCGCGGATACGTCGAGGTCTTCGAAGCGGTAGGCGCGGAGATCATCGAGCCTTCCTGTGGCGCCTGTATCAACGCCGGTCCGGGCGTCTCCTATGACAAGGAGACGGTGACCGTGAGCGCCATCAACCGCAACTTCCCAGGACGCTCCGGGCCGGGTCAGCTCTACCTCGCCTCACCTTACACCACGGCCGCCAGCGCGCTGGCCGGATACATCACCGCCTGGGAGCCGGAAAAGGCGGCGGTGTAGGGCGGAGGGCGGAAGGACGGAAGGACGGAAGGGCGGAAGGCAGGCGGTCGCCACCTTCCGTCCTTCCGTCCTTCCGTCCTTCCGTCCTTCCGCCTTTCCGGCCTCATACACTCAGCCCCGGGATGTCTCCCGGGGCTGGCGATCGAAGCGCAGGTGGGAAGTGCCTTCACGGATGCGGACCGTGCATCCGGCGCACTGGCGTGCGCTACTTGATCAGGATCTTGTTGGCGGGGGTCGGAGTCACCTTGGGCAGGTGGACCACCAGAACGCCGTCCTGATACATCGCTTCGACCTTGTTCTCCACCACGGCCGACGGCAGCCGGAGCGTCCGGACGAACTTCCCGTACTCCCGCTCTTTCCACAGATACGCCTCGCCGCTGGCTTCCTGCACCGCTTCCCGCTTCCCGGTGATGGTCAGAACGTTGCCGCTCAGGTTGATGTCCAGGTTCTCCTTGTGCACGCCCGGGACTTCGAGCCGTACCACGAATTCCTTGTCCGTCTCGGCCAGATCGAAGGCCGGGATCCACTTCGTTTCGAAGGACGCTTCGAAGTGTGGCAGGAACGGCTCGTTGTAGAACGTGGGGGTGAAGAACCGGTCAAACAGGCGGTCAATGTCTTCTTTGACCTTGACCATGGGCGCCGGGGGATTCTTGGTGAGTTTCATGGCTTCCTCCAGGGTGGCTACTGCGGGAACCAAGCTATGGGCGAGTGCATTAACGCCGGTTGAAGCCCGGGTGAAATTGCCGGCCCTGCGTGATTCGCAGGGCCTTTTCACCCCGGATTCATTCCTCCTTCACGCGGCTGCGCCAGTTTCTGAAGTCAGTGCCGTTTGATCGTATTTGCCCCTCTGCCGTTGCCGGACTCAGGAGACACCCGTGAACGCTGCCGTCGTCCAACCGTATTCCACCGGCCGGGACTTCCGGGCCGGGCTGTGGCGCCTGGCGGACCCCAGGATCTCCCTGGCCTCGATCGCGTCGCTCTTTCTGGGAACGGCGGTCGCGGCGGCGGAGGGGCCGCTGCATTGGGGCTGGCTGGCGGTGACGGTGCTCGGCATCCTGGCCATCGAGATCGCCAAGAATGCCTCGGGAGAGATCTTCGACTACGACAGCGGGACCGACCGATTGCTCTCCCCGGCCGATTACACGCCGTTTTCCGGCGGGAAACGCGTCCTGATCGATGGCCTCCTGAGCCGGGATCAGACCGCGTTCATTGCCGGTGCCGGCTACGGCCTGGGGATCCTCGCCGGGATGCTCATCGTCATGCTGCGGGAGCCCCGGGTGCTGTGGCTCGGTGTACTGGGTGTGGCCTGTGCCTGGTCCTATGATGCCCCGCCCCTCAAACTCGCCTATCGGGGGCTCGGGGAGACGGCGGTCGCGCTCTGCTATGGTCCGCTGGTCGCGGCCGGCGCTTACCTGGTGCAGCGACAGGCACTGGACATCCATGTGGTCCTGCTGGCCATCCCGCTGGGCCTGCTGATCGCCGGCTTCCTGTGGATCAACGAATTCCCCGACTACCGGGCCGACCTGCGGGCCGGCAAGCGGACGCTGGTCGTGGATCTCGGCCGCCGGCTCGCCAGCGTGGTGTTCGGGGTGATCATCGCCGTGGCGTTCGGACTGGCGGCGCTGCTGCCGATTGCCGGTGCGCCGGTTACCGTCTGGGCCGGGCTGGTCGCCGCGATACCGGCGGTCCAGGCCGCGAGAAAGCTGGCCCGTGAGCCGGAAAGCAGGGAAGCGGTCGTCCCGGCGCAGGTGCTCATGCTGCTGTCGTTCGTGCTCTATGCCCTGACGGCCGGGTTGGGATTTCTGGCCGGGTGAGGTGCAGCCCTACCGGGCCGTGTCGGACACCTGGCCCGTCCGGGCGGCACGGCTGGCCAGGCTGGAAGTGTGGGCGGTGGGCTTGAAATAGCCGGGATCGTAGACCCCTCGCGGGTTCCACAGCACCCAGGATGCAATGCCCAGTTCCTCGACCGCCCGGATCTGCTCCCGGACGTGAAACGGCGTGTATCTGGGCGGCCCCAGGGTAAAGGCCTGCAGCCAGGGACGGATACGGGCCGACGCGGGAAGCGCCCGCGAACGCTGGATTCCGTCGGCCACGGCCTGGCGGACCACGCGGTACGGCTCGCTGTTGGGATGGCGAATCTCGCCGAAGCCGCCGTAGTAGTGACTGGGATAGACCATCGGCAGTACCACATCCGCGACCGACACCAGATCCTCCCAGATCTGTCCGATCCCGAGATCGGCGGTCGCGCTCGAGGTCATCCCGAATACATCGATGGTGAAGGGGACGCCCGAGGAACGCACCCGGTCGCCCAGCAGCTGCAGATTGCGGACGATCCCGTCCCGGGTCGATTCTCCCTTTCGCTGCCCGGGGTACACCGCGCTTGCCAGCCGCGAGCGCGGCTCGTCGGGGAACCGGACATAGTCGAACTGGAGCTCGGAGAATCCCTCGCGAACCGCCTCCCGGCCCAGTTCGGCGGCGTAGATCCAGACCGAATCGGTGTAGGCATCGACCCAGGCCGTGCCCTTCCGGTCCCGCCACAGGCCGCCGTTCCGGTCCTGGATCGACCAGCCCGGCCGTTCCCGGGCGAGCAGCGGGTCCTTGGCGACCACGATCCGCGCGATCGGGTAGATCCGGTGGGCGTGCAGCACGGCGAGCCGTGACTTGAAGTCCCGGGCCCGGATCTCCCGGTTGGCCCCGATGGCCCGGGCCGTGGGCACCGAGCTTTCATAGGTCAGGAACCCGGTGTCGTCCTTGACGTCAATAACGAAGGCATTGATCTCGGTCGTGTCCGCCATGCGGACCAGATCGTAGAATCGGGACGAGCCGAAGACCCAGGCGTTCAGGTAGATCGCCCGGACGGTGTCCGGCGGTGCCGCCAGCGGCGGTGCCGGCCAGTCGGCGGGCTCCAGCTGCCGCGGCGCGACCGGGATCAGGCGTTCGGTCGAGAACGGTCGCGGAAGCTCGTCGCCCCAGCGGCGGTCCTGGGCCCGGAGCGCGGCCGGCACGGTTGCCAGCAGAAGCAGGAAGAGAATCAGGCGGCGCATGTTGGAAAGCTACAGGCGCAAATCACATGCCTTGGGAAAACCCCCTGGCGCAGTCAGAGTGATGAAGGCCGGAACCGGCGAATTGCGAAGAAAACGAGGCGGGAAACGGCAATCTGCAACCAGCGCAATCCCTTTCAATCGTCTAATTCCTCAATCCCTCAGTTTCCTGACCTCCTGATTTCGACCCGACGGTTCATTTCGCGGGCGGTCATAGTGGTGTCCTGGGTCAACATCCGGGTGGCGCCGTAGCCCTGGATCAACAGCTGCGTTCCCCGCACCCCACGTTCCAGCAGGTAGAGCCGTACCGCCTGGGCCCGCTCGATCGAGAGCCGCATGTTGCCTTCCGGCGGCAGGCGGTCGTGGGCGTGGCCGGCGATCTCGACCCGGATCTCCGGGTGCCTCTCGAGCACCCGGGCGATCGAATCCAGCTGCGGCAGCGCGGAACTCTTGAGGAGCGCGCTCTGGAAGTCGAACACCGTCCCGGGAATGACCCAGTCAGCCGCCGTGGAATCGCCGGGCCCCGGAGCGCCCACGGGGCATCCCAGGGCGTCCACCGCCTGGCCCCGCGGCGTGTCGGGGCAGCGGTCGACGCTGTCGTTCACGCCGTCCCCGTCGCTGTCCTGGTTGGGTGGGCAGCCGAAGGCATTGACCACTGTCCCGGGTGGGGTATCCGGACAGCGGTCGAGGCCGTCGAGCACCCGGTCGTTGTCCTGGTCGCCCGGGCAACCGAGCCGGTCGACCGTCGCTCCCGCCGGTGTGTCGGGGCAGCGGTCCAGCCCGTCGAACACCCCGTCCCCGTCGGCATCGGTGGGACACCCCCGGGGGTCGACCGTCACCCCGGCCGGGGTATCCGGACACTGGTCGATGCCGGAGAGCACCCCGTCGCGGTCGGCATCGTTGGGGCAGCCGACGGCGTCGACCTCCGCGCCGGGCGGGGTGTCCGGGCACCGGTCGAGCCCGTCGGGCACGCCGTCCTTGTCGAAATCGCTGGGGCAGCCGTGCCGGTCGATGATGGCGCCGGGCCGGGTGTCCGGACAGCGATCGTACCGGTCGTAGACCCCGTCCCCGTCGGTGTCCTGGAGCCGGCGGCTCCCGATCATCCAGCTGAATCCGGCGGCGACGTGGATGTTGGAGAACGAGGGTGAGCTGCTGTGGTCGATCAGGGCCTCGCCCCGGAGAAAGAGCGTCGGGCTCAGCGCGATTCGGGTTCCCAGCCCGCCGATGACCGCGGAGGTGTTGCCGCAGGGGCCCGCCCCCACGATCGAGACGTCGGGACAGTTGCCCCCGTAGGTCATGGAGGCGTATCCCAGCTTCAGAAAGGCGGAGCTGTAGAGGCCGATGGGAAAATTCACCAGCCCGGACGCACCCAGGGAATAGACGTTGACGGTGGTGCCGTTCCTCGACTTGGGGACCGCGAACCCGCCCTCGACTTCGACCGTGAAGCGCTGCAGAGGCCACCAGCCCAGGCGGGCGCCGGCCCCGAACGAGCTGGCGAGTTCGGTGGAGGAGTCGTAGCTGTTGTAGGTCATGGCCGCGCCGGTTTCCAGGCGATACAGCCGCTGTGCGGCCGCGGACTGGACTCCCGCGAGCATCGCCACAGCTGCTGATCCTGATGCCACCAGAATGCGCCACCGGGCCACGGCCGATTCCGTTCGTTGAGGTTGCCCCCCCCGGCCGGATCCGGCCGGGGGGACTTAAGATGGAGCCGGATGGCCGTGGGGAGCAA